>CAVJEZ010000241.1:0-2905 GCA_963648625.1 Odoribacter splanchnicus | reverse complement strand
AGGCACTGCCGCAGTGGGGCACGAAGGGGATGGCGGTTATGATACTTTCATGTTGTACGCTGCTATCTTGCAAATCACAGCTTATATAACCCAGGCTTCAATATCCTGGGCATCTGCATATTTCTGAAAGACAGCCTTGGCTTTCTCCAATAGTGCCTGGAGGTCAATAGTATTTTCAAAGCAGTATATAACAACAAGAATATCCTTTGTCTGCTCTGTTACCATTGCACGGGACGAATCAGACATGGAGCTGCCAAAGATGCCTTCATCATCTGCAAGAGCCAGCATATTCTCCATGTCCAGAAAGTCTTTGCCAATGCCTGTGTAGCCTTCGCCTTTGCCGGCTTTTCTCAAGGTGACTGATCCCTGAATGCAGTTGAGGTCATATGAGCCGGCTGACAATCCGCTTTCAACGGAAATCAGATTGTTTACGTCAACAACGGAATTGATATGGTACAACTCATCGCCACGGCGGACTCTGCGTAAAAGCGCTTCTGAGGAAACTCTGTATCTGCCCGGATTCCGGCCAAAAGCTTTGTAGGCGGCACGGCTGCCACGGATGCCCGGAATTTCGCTCCATTCCTTCCCATCAATGTCTGTCCGCACCTGCGGCAGAATGTCTGTATTCATATGCGTCCAGAAATCCTCGCTGGGCGCCTTAACGTCTGCGTGGAACCGCATAAGCCCCAGTCGAATTTCCGGGTAGGTTGCAAAAAGCTGGGAATCTATTTTGACATCGTATTTCATATAGTATGCATCTCCGGTGCAGCAGGATGGCTGTCTGGCTGTCGCCGCAAACGGGGCATGCCAGGGATACAGCACAGGCTGTTGCACAATGCACCCGGACCTGTCCTTTGCCAGGCTGCTAAAGCTCAGGACGGGAAATCTGCAGTCCGAAAAAAACGTTTCAGCCGTATGAATCAGCGTCGCAAAGATACTTCAGAAAGCCGGTTCCATGCAAATGTACGCAAGAATGGACAGGAGCAGCGTTATGCGGTCTGGCACACTCCTTGCGGACTCCTGATAACGTCTGGCCGGTAAGTTAAACAGCGTGGAAGCTGAGGGAAAGGGTACAGAACTAAAGACCTCATTCATCTGTGTGGCAGGCAGGCCAAAAAAAAGGCCTGTTCTTTCTCATGTTTCCACGAGAGAACAGGCCGTACACCGTTCTGCCTTGCTGTGCAGAGAGGCTGGCGGTTGTGCTGAAAGAAGCCAGACGCTGTTATTTGGAAGCCAGTCCCAGCTTGGCCAGCCAGCTGTCTACCTCTTTCTGGGCAGACTTTGCTCTTGAGCCGCGCACTGCCAGCCCTTCCCTGAACTGCGCTTTGGGGCAGAGGCGCTTCAGATCCTGCACGCTGGAACCAAAGGCGCTGCCGCCGTGTGTCACGAAGGGAATGACAGTCCTGCTGCCCAGATCGTATTTTTCAAGCAGTGTATAGTAGGCCATGGGGATTGTGCCCCACCAGTTGGGGAAGCCCAGGAAAACAGTGTCATACTTTGCCAGATCCGGCAGTTCGGTGGAGATGGCCGGCCTGGCATGTTCTGTCTTTTCCTTTTTGGCCATATCGACAACTGTGTCGTAGTCATCGGGGTAGGGCTTCACAGTCTTCAGCTCGACGATGTCCCCGCCGGTTTTGCTGCGGATTTCTTCAGCTATTGCCCTGGTATTGCCAGAATGCGAGAAATAGACAATCAGGATGTTCTGTCCTTTTGCTGTGTTTGTCCCGGCCAAAGATTCCATGGATGCTCCCATTGATGTCTCCGGTCTGATGCCAAGGCCCAGGGCAAGGGCGCCCAGGGAAGTCAAAGTCAGAAAGGTCCTTCTGGACACTGCCGGAAGGGCGTGGTGTTTGTCTGAGCTGTAGTCTTTCATGTTGTTTTCTCCGTATGGAAGGCTTCTTTGCCTCAGGCGGCCAAGAAAAAGGCTTGTGTTCTCAGATTAATGGTGAAGGAAAAACCGGATGATAACGGGCCCATTTGCCTGAAAAACGTAGCCGTGCCCGATATGCCGGACTATTTCAGCACGGCGTTGACGCAGGCCAGGGCGTTGAGCGTGCGCGGAAAGCCGATATCCGGCAGCATCCAGCAAAGGCAGTCGGTGAGATTCTGCTTTGTATTGCCAACATTGGCATTGCCCTGCACATGGGCTTTGACCTGGGCCTCGCAGCCGCCAAGCGTGCTCACAATGGCAAAAGTCAGAAGCTCCCTTGTTTTCAGATCCAGCCCCTTGCGGGTATAGAAGTCCCCAAAACAGAAGGCTGTGAGGTGCTGAACTATAATGTCCTTCTGTCCTTCGGGTGCAGATGCGTGCATCTTGTCAATGGCATCCCCGAAGAGGGCCTTCTGCCTGGCAAGTCCGTCGCTGAAACGGCTTTCTTCCGTGACAGTATCCATATTTCCAGCGATCTTTATGCCAGCCTTTTCAAAGCATTTGCTGACGTGGCGCAAGGCCTGCTGTGTTTTGGGAAAGCCAATATAGGGAGTGCATTGCAGAATGGCTTCCCTGATATCCTGGGCCGCGACACCTGCACGCAGGGCGGCCCTTGTCTGTGCTTCCATGTCGTCCAGTGTCTGTGAGACTGTCAGCACCACCAGGGAAATGAGCATTTTCTGCCTTATGCTCAGTGTGCCTGCGTCTGCAAGTTCCCCATAGACCAGACGGTCCCTGATGGCGGCAAGCTCTGGATCTGTGGCGTCCACGGCTGTTTTGTCATCGCCCAGCAATTTTTGCCTGTTTTGCCTGGCCAGCTGAATTCTGTCCATTGAGTTACTCCCGTTTGTATGAATTCCGTTTGTATAACTGCTGTTTTGCGCAAAGGCAGCCATGGGCTGTATACAAGATGAAAAAATCAGGATGAACAATCCTGCAAGCAGGCAGGATGCTGTCAGTCTGGCTGTCCCTTGC
>CAVJEZ010000240.1:0-2945 GCA_963648625.1 Odoribacter splanchnicus | reverse complement strand
TGAATAGTTTTTTAAAGACTGTTTATAAAAAGTATGGCAAAACGATATATGTCATAATAGATGAATATGATCAGTTTGCAAATGAAATACTGTTTCAAGATGCTGATAAGAGTAAAAAAATAACTAGTTCAGACGGAATACTGAAAAATTTTTATGCGAAATTAAAGGAAGCAACAGAGACGGATGGTGCTGTTGCACGTATTTTTATTACAGGTGTAACGAAAATATCTCTGGATTCAATGACATCTGGCTTTAATATAGCCATGGATATTACCGACGATCCGCAATTTGCGGCGATGTTTGGTTTTACAGAAGATGAAGTCAGGCAAATAATACCGCAGACCGTAGATCTGCAGCGCTATGGGAAAAGTGCTGAAACAGTCTTCGATCGCATGAAGGATTTATACGATGGCTATATGTTTAGCCAGGAAAGCGGAATTCATGTGTTCAATCCTTCTATGGTATTGTATTATTTAGACAGCCTAGCAAGGACAAATTGCGAACCGAAAAACTTATTAGATCCGTCCACTTCTCAGGATATATCAAAAATACATGGGATATTGAGTCTTGGTGATAAGACTAAAACAGAACTTATTGTTGATAAACTCATATCTTGTAACAGTATTTTAATGGGCAAAATTCCATATTACATTAATATAAACAGTAGTAATACTCTTCAAATTGAAGATATATTGTTGCTTATGCTCAATTTAGGTTATCTTACATTTTCAAGTGATGAAGATTATTTGTCAATACCAAATATTGTAATCAGTAAGCAATTTTTTGAATATTACATAAGGTATATGCATGGCTTAAAGTCTGTCTCTTTATCTATGAAAGACAGGTTTTACGGAAGCTGAAAATGGCTGTGCAGATTTTGCCTTAAAGCAGATATAATTTAGCAGGGCAGTCCATCAGCTGATGGCAGGCTACTTGTATGTGATAAGTGTGGGGATAACATGAAAGGAAGCGATAATAAGACTGGATCCAGGGAATATTTCCTGCGTAAGCAGGAAGCAGGGCATTCTGCGCATGGAAACAGGGAAAAGGCACGTGGAAGAGCAGGTACGGAAGGCAGAAGATCCGGCAGGGCATATGATGCTCCTGAAGCCCCTCTGTATTCCCCTGATTTATCTGTGCTTCCTCAGGGCTCTATCCTTGATATGCAGGCACTGTTCCCCATGCTGTCCGTTGAGCGTGGCAGGGATATCAGTGTCCTTCTCGGGCAGGCCCTTAAGGATGCTTTTCCCCTTAAAAAAGCGCACAGGCAGGATCTGCCTTACAATATCGTGCAGCTGTCGCGCCTGCTGACCGTGGACAGGGCGGAAATGCGTCATCCCTACTGGGCTTCGCCTGCACTGACAGGCGCCTATGTCCACTATTTCCTGCCCTGGAATATTTACCGCCTGTCCAGGCTTTTCAGTGGACTGCGTCTTGCCACACCCCCTGATGACGGCAAGTATCTTTTGCTGGATCTGGGTTCAGGTCCCATGACAGTGCCTGTGGCCTTGTGGCTGTCCTGTCCTGAGTGGCGCAGCAAAAAAATTGTTGTCTGTGCCGTGGATTGTGCAGGGCATCCCTTGCAGATAGGAAAAGCCATCCTTGAGAGCCTGGCAAGGCAGGCAGGCACGGAGCCATGGGAAGTTGTGCCTGTCCAGGCTCCGCTGGAACAAGGCATACGCAGGGCAGGGCAGATTATACAAAAAGGGTGTACCCCGTGGCTTGTCACGGCCGCCAATGTCTTGAATGAGCTTGAGCCTCTTAAGAAAAAAGTCCGTCTGGATGACGACGAGACTGACTTTGAAAAGTCGCGGCTCAATGACATTACAGGGCTTGTCTCATCCCTGCTGCGCCGTGCACCTAAGGAAGCAAGAGCACTTTTTATCGAGCCCGGTACCCGTCTGGGCGGCCTGACGCTTATGGGCGTGCGCTCCATGCTCAGGGACGAGGGAATGCATATAGAGGCTCCCTGTCCTCATAACGGCCTCTGTCCCCTGTACAAGGGCGATGATTCAGATGAAATGGATGACGACGAACTGTTTATGCAGGAAGAAGAACAGGAGTTTCAGCCACAGGAGCAGCATGGACAGGTGTCAAAGCTTGCCGGCCGTTCCTGGTGCCATTTCACTTTTACAAGCACAGGGGCGCCGTCCTGGCTGAGAGCACTGGCCGAACCGACCGGGCTGGCCAAGGAAACGCTGTCCCTGTCATTTCTGCTTTTTTCAGCTGCAAAAGAAGAGCATGAGGAACAGCAGCAGGACGGTCAGCAGAATGGACAGAAAACCTGCCTGCGTATTATTTCCCAGCCTTTCTCTGTTCCGCGGCGCAAGGGACAGTGCCGGTATGCCTGTTCTGAATACGGTCTGATACTTCTTGAAGATGCCGCAAAGTATGCCAGCGGGACAAAATTGTCTGTCAGCCAGACAGGTGATGATGTGGCAAAGGCTCCTCAGGATGTACGTAGCGGCGCTCACTGCCTGGCTGTCGATGGAAGCGGCCATAAGGGAACCGAGGTTCCTGGCAATGAGGGAGTGCATGATTTGCGGCATAAGAGTGGCAGAAATCCGGATGCGGGTTCAAAGCGTACTGGTGCAGGACGCCATGAGAGGCAGTCTTTCCCGCATTCCAAAGGGACGCCAAAAAAGGAGCAAAGAGGGAAAAGGTAGCTCTGTGTGACCCTGAACAGGAAAACAGCAGGAAGATATGAAAAAAGCCGGTTCTGAAAAGAGCCGGCTTTTTCTTTGGCTGAGAGAAGAATGCCTGTTCAGGCGTGATGCGGGTGGATGAGCAAAAAGCCTTAGCCTTTCCTGTATTTCCAAATACAGTATACGGCCCTCAAACCATCCTTGAAGCCAATCTTTTTGCCCTCTTCACTTGTCCTTGGGTAGTAGGAAATAGGAACTTCCTTGATGTGAATACCCCTCATGGCCAGCTTTGCTGTTATC
>CAVJEZ010000239.1:0-2953 GCA_963648625.1 Odoribacter splanchnicus | reverse complement strand
ACTATGCGCTGCACCGCATACGCCAGAACGAGGCATCCGAGTAAGATACAGGAAAATACCGCCGGTCCGGGGCAGATGATGCCCTGGCCGGCGCAGGCCATAAGCAGGGGCTTCGGGGGCACAATGTTCCCGAAGCCCTTTTTGCGGCATAAGGGATGGCAGAAGCGATGATTGAAAAAATGCTCGTGCGCGGCGCAAGGGTCCACAACCTCAAAAATATTGACGTGGCTGTCCCGCTTGGCAGGATTACCGGGATTGCGGGCGTATCAGGATCGGGCAAGTCATCCCTGGCGCTGGGCGTCCTCTATGCAGAAGGATCGCGCCGCTACCTGGAAGCGCTCTCCGCGTATACGCGGCGCCGCATGACGCAGGCAGCCAGGGCAGACGTTGACGAAGTGCTCTATGTTCCGGCAGCACTGGCCCTGCACCAGCGCCCCGGCGTGCCCGGCATACGCAGCACTTTCGGAACCGGGACGGAACTCCTGAACAGCCTGCGCCTCATGTTTTCCCGGCTGGCATGCCATATGTGCCCCAACGGGCATTATCTGGAACCGTCCCTGGCCCCGGCTGCAGAAAAGGAACTTTGCTGCCCTGAATGCGGCGTGCGCTTTTATGCGCCCTCAGCAGAGGATCTGGCTTTTAATTCAGGGGGAGCCTGTTCAAAATGCAGCGGCACGGGCACTGTCCGCACCGTAGACATGGCATCGCTTGTCCCGGATGACTCCCTCAGCATCGACGAAGGTGCCGTTGCGCCGTGGAACAGCCTCATGTGGTCGCTCATGACCGACGTCTGCCGGGCCATGGGCGTGCGCACAGATGTTCCCTTCTGCAAGCTTACAGCCGAGGAGAAGGACATCGTCTATCACGGGCCTGCCGTCAAAAAGCACATCTTCTACAAGGCCAAAAACTCCAACCAGGCAGCAGAGCTGGACTTCACCTACTACAACGCCGTCTATACCGTGGAAAATGCGCTGGCAAAGGTGAAGGACGAAAAGGGCATGGCCCGTGTTGAAAAATTCCTGAAGGAAGAAGTCTGCCCCGAGTGCCGGGGCACACGGCTGTCTAAGGCCGCCCGTGCACCGAAAATTCTGGGGATTTCCCTGGACCAGGCCTGCGCAATGACGCTTTCTGATTTGTCCCAGTGGGTCAGGCAGGTCCCGCAGGGCCTGCCCGTGGCCATGCAGCCCATGGCCAAAAGCATCTGCGACGCTTTTGACGATACGGCAAAAAGGCTGATGGATCTGGGACTCGGCTACCTTGCCATTGACAGGGCCGGATCCACCCTGTCCACCGGCGAGCGGCAGAGAATGCAGCTTGCCCGCGCCGTCCGCAACCGCACTACCGGCGTCCTCTATGTGCTTGACGAGCCGTCCATAGGCCTGCACCCGGCCAACATTGCAGGGCTTGCAGGCGTCATGCACGATCTGACGGCCGACGGCAATTCCGTCATCCTGGTCGATCATGACACGCAGATTCTGAAAGAAGCGGACTGGATTATAGAAATGGGGCCTGAGGCTGGCGCAAAGGGAGGACATGTACTTGCCCAGGGCACAATCCGGGACATAGAAGGGAATGCGGCTTCGCAAATCGGCCCTTTTCTCTCGGGCAGGGCAAATACAAGGGTGCGCCAATGTGCCGCAACGGAAGAACTGTTTGCAAAAGGCAGCATCAGCCTCTCCACTGCGCAAATCCATACAGTCAGGCCACTTGAAGCCGAGTTTCCCAAGGGACGCCTTACTGCTGTTACAGGCGTGTCAGGCTCAGGCAAGACCACCATGGTGCTTGAAAGCCTTGTTCCTGCACTCAATGCCTTCATTGGCGGGCACAGCCTTCCGGAGCATGTACGGCAGGCCGCCTGCGAGGGCATACAGCATGTCAAGCTCATCGACGCAGCGCCCATCGGCATCAATATCCGCTCCACAGTGGCCACCTACGCAGGCGTACACGACGAGCTGCGCAAGCTCTATGCAAAAACAGCGGCCGCAAGGGAACAGGGCTATAAGGCAGGGGATTTTTCCTACAACACAGGATCGCTGCGCTGTCCCGGATGCGAGGGGACAGGCGTTGTCAGCCTGGATGTGCAGTTTCTTCCGGACGTGACTGTTCCCTGCCCTGACTGCAGGGGATCCCGTTATGCGAAAAAAGCCAGTGGCATACTGCTCACAAACAAGGCTGGTGCAGGCGTCTCGCTGCCTGAGCTGATGAACATGGACGTAAACTCGGCCATCGCCTTCTGCAGGGATATGAAATCCGTCAGCCAGAAACTGGGCATTCTCCGGGATCTGGGGCTTGGCTACCTCACGCTTGGCGAGGAAACGCCGGGACTCTCCGGCGGCGAGGCCCAGCGGCTGAAGCTGGCAGGCGAGATTGGGAAAACGCAGGATGATTCCGTTTTTGTCTTTGACGAGCCGACCATAGGCCTGCATCCCCTGGATGTAGAAGTGCTGATCGGCGTTTTTCAGGCTCTTCTGGACAAGGGGGCAACCGTTATCGTCATTGAGCACGACCTTACGGTAATACGCAACGCCGACTATGTGATCGACATGGGGCCAGGCGGAGGAGAAGCAGGCGGCAGAATCGTGGCAAGGGGAACGCCGCAGGAAATTGCGGCAAATGCGGACAGCATCACAGGCAGGTATTTGTGACATGCGGCACTAAAGCCGCATTTCCTGCCAGGGATCGAGCCACAAATGAGGAACAGCTACTGCAGGCTGAAGCAAAAAGCCGGACGTCTGCATACAACGTCCGGCTTTTCTTTCCTGCCTCAGGGCAGGGCTGCTTTTGCGTAAATGCTTGCGCCTGAATGCCTGCGTATGACGGCTACTGCCTTGTGAATGTCAGGGCGGGGTTCGTCATGACCAGGCTGCGCACAATGGCCCTGGTCTCATCATTCTCGCCCACCAGGAGTAATATGCCCACCTGGCTGGCCTTTTCGTCAAAGGTTGCGACAAGG
>CAVJEZ010000238.1:0-2976 GCA_963648625.1 Odoribacter splanchnicus | reverse complement strand
CCTGCCCTGTCTGCCCTTACGCCTCCTTTCGGCAGGCAGCCGCACAGCCTTTGCAATAAAAGGCGATGCCCCAGGAAAAAACAGTGTTTGCAATACCGGACCTGCTGACAAGAGGTGCCGCATACTTTGGGGCCTGAATCTGATTCACAGCCATGACTGCATCGAGTTCCATGCTGTCGGAGGAAGCGGAACGCTTCACTTCAATAACGGCACAGCGTCCGTTGGCGGTGTCCCTGACTATGAGATCACTGCGCCCCAGGCCGCTCTCATAGTTTGAGAACACTATGTATTTTGCTCTCAGCAGGCCGGCCAGGATGGCATGGTAATACACTTGCCTGTAGTCATGATGGCTCATAGCTTTCATAAGCAGGGATGAAAGGATTTCAGCAAAGCCTCTGGCATCGCCACGCCACAGGGCGTCATACAGAGGCTGCAGGCTTGTTCCTTGTACACGGCCGTAAAACCACTCGCCGATCTTTCTGGCGAATATTTCGTGCACTTCCCTGTTGGGAATGCGAAGCGGCATGACATCCTGTCCTTCAGGCTCATAGTCTGCCGCTTTTGTCAGGTATCCGGTAAGGTACAGAAGGGTCCAGAGGTTGTTTTCAGATGCCTCAAGCTCGTCATACTCAAGGTCATCATAGGCCAGCTGTTCATTCAGCTCCTTCTCAATCACTTTTCCGTCAAGAAGGGCTGCAATTTCATCAGCACAGTCAGTGCGAGCTATGCACATTTTGACGGCATTGCTGGACCCGCTGTTGGCCCAGTACGGGGAAGGGAAACTGTCCGGCTCTGCCTGCAGCCTGCGGACATGCTGCAGAACATCCCATGGACAGTACATATCATTCTGCCTGCCAAAGCAGTAGCCGCCGTACCACTTGCGCAGCTCATCTTCCTTGTGGGACAGGCCTGTGCCAGCAAGAAGCTTTCTGACATCCTGTGAGGTAAAGCCTGTTTTGTCAGCAAATTCTGCATCCGCCACACTGCAGCAGGAAATATTGTTAGGCCCCGTATACGCACTTTTCCGGGCTATGCGCAGGCATCCTGCCAAAACAGCGAACTTTAGGCTTGCATTGTTCTTCAGCAGCGATCCTAGTACAGACTGCATAAAGTTGTACATTTTATCGTAATAGCCATGCTCCTGTGCCTTCGCAAGCGGAACATCGTACTCGTCAACAAGGACTATTACCTGTTCATTGTAATGCTGGCAAAGAGCCTGGCAAAGCGTATGCAAAACTGTGCCGGTCTCATTTTCACTTGCCGTGCCCTCATAAATAGACGCTATCCTTTTCTTTTCACGTTCCCCTGTCCCGGAGCTTTCCAGAAGGAAAAGGCTGGCGCCGCAGGCATCTCCGGCAAGCTCTCCAAACTGGAAAAGGGCATCTTCATACGTTTCGCCCTTGATGTCCTTGAACGAAACCGCAAGGACAGGCCATTTGTTCATCCACTTTTCACACAATGCCCTGTCTTCTGACACATCAAGGCCCTCAAATATGGACCTGCTGTCCTTCCGGATGTCAAAAAACTCGGCCAGCATGCTCATGGTCAGGCTTTTGCCAAAGCGCCTGGGCCGGGTGACAAGCGTCACCTTTTGCGGAGCGTCTTTCAGAAACTCCCCTATAAAGGACGTCTTGTCCGCATAGAACAAGTGCTCTTCGCGCAGTTCCCTGAAATTTGAAGTGCCTGCACTGACCTTCATGCACACCACTCCTTTTCTTTCAGAAGCTGTGCCGGCAGCAAAACTCTGTACAGCACGCTGCAAAAAACAGGGACCCGGCCCGGCCCTGCCTGCTGCCATGCCTGCTGTACTGCCGGCTATGCCGGCCGTACAAAAAGTTCCTGGCAGGCCAGCCCAGGGCAGTCCTTACCCGCCAAATCCGGCCTTTGCAGCCATCTCCTCAAGCTTTTTGGCCAGTCCGGCACTGTCCAGCATAAGCTCCGCACGCTGCTCGGCCTGCCTTGCATGCTCAATAAACCTGTCCGGCACGCCGATACGCTCAAGATGCAGCCCGCCAAGCAGGTCATGATCCGCTGCAAGCTCAAGCACGGCACTGCCAAAGCCGCCGGCCTTTACGCCTTCTTCAACAGTCAGGACATGGGAAAATCTGCCCAGGATTGACAAAATCTGCTCCTCAGGCAGGGGCTTGAGCCAGACAGGGTCAAAGACGAGTATGCTTATGCCTTTCTGCTTTTCAAGCTTCACGGCCGCCTCGCAGGCAAGGCAGGCACACGGCCCTGCCGCCAGCACGGCAATATCCGATCCGTCGTGCAAGACCTCGCCGCGCCCCATGGGCAGGACTTCGGGATGCTCGTCCACTGGCACGCCGAACCCGGCGCCCCTGGGATAGCGGAAGGCCACGGGAGCGCCCAGCTGCGCGCTTGTCTCCACGCAGCGCGCCAGCATGTTGTCATCCCTTGGCGCCAGAAGGTGCATGTTCGGGATATGGCGCAGATAGGCTATGTCAAAAACGCCCTGGTGCGTGCTGCCGTCCTCGCCGACCAGCCCGCCCCTGTCAATGCAGAGCGTCACCGGCAGGTTCTGCAGGCAGACATCGTGCACGACCTGGTCATAGGCCCTCTGCAGGAAGGTGGAATAGAGGCAGACAAAGGGCTTGAAGCCCTCGCAGGCAAGGCCGGCAGAAAAAGTCACTGCATGCTGCTCGCAGATGCCCACGTCAAAGAAGCGGTCCGGGAAGGCCTCCTGGAAGGCCGTTGTCCCTGTGCCGTCAGGCATGGCAGCCGTAATGGCCACAACCTTCGGGTCTCGGCGTCCCAGGTCCACCAGGGCCTTGGAAAAGACCTTGGTAAAGGACGGCGCAGGATTCTTGGAGGGAATGAAAAGGCCAGTTTCCGGCACAAAGTGCCCCACGCCGTGATAATGGGTGGGATCCTGCTCGGCAGCCTTGTAGCCATGTCCTTTCTGGGTGCGCACATGCAGAAGGACAGGCCCGTCCTCCACGGCCATGGCCCGTTCAA
>CAVJEZ010000237.1:0-2986 GCA_963648625.1 Odoribacter splanchnicus | reverse complement strand
ACAAGGCCACTGTGACCGAGCTCCACTACGGCAAGGTGGCCACTGAGGTGGATCTTGTGACCGAGAAGGGTATGAACCTGACAGCCGGTGCCACCATCAGGGCTGCAAATGGGCTGAAATTAAGCCATGGCGCAAAGGTACAGGCCATCATCAAGGCTCATCATGTCATTGTGGCAGTAAAAAAACACTGAGCCAAACACAGGCAGTACTATTACTGACGCCTTTCAGCCTTACACTTCCGGGAGATGTATGGTACAAACATCTGGCAAAACAGGACACAAAACGTCAGCCAAAGCAGCAGAACAGCCTTCCAGGGAACGTCTGCCAAAACATTGCATGTCAAGGCGCTTTTTCCTTGGCGGACTTGCCTGCACGGCCCTGATAACGGCAGCACCCCTTCCTCTGCCTGCGGGGGAGCAAATAAGTATACTGGCCGCAACATACCCTGCCTTCCTTGCCTGCGACACGCTTTTGCGCGACATGCCTGGCATCCGCCTGGATCTGCTTGTGGGCGCGCAGACAGGCTGCCCGCATGACTATTCCATGACGCCGCAGGACAGGATGAAGCTTGAAGAGGCTCATCTTTTTGTCATGACAGGCGCAGGCTATGAGCCTTTTCTGGATACGGATCTGCTTAAGCGCCTTTCCTGCCAGGTAGTGGACTGCTCCCGCGGGCTTGACCTTAAAGACGATGAAAAGGACGAGCACGCTGATCACGATGATGCCGGCAAGGGGCATCATCACGGGGGGCTGAATCCGCATTATTTTTCCAGCCCGCGCATGTTTGCCCAAATGGTGCAGGCTGTAGCAGGCGCCCTGTGTGAAAAGTTTCCTGCCATGCAGCCAGAGCTTGCCAAAAGAAGCGGCATCATTGCTGAAAGCATGAAGCAGCTTGCAGACGGCATCAGCCTGCTTGGCAGCTCAAAGGTGCACCTTGTGCTGCAGCACGATACCTTGAGCTGGTTCTTTAAGGACAGCCGGTGCCGCACTGAGTGCATTTTGCAGGAAGACGACGGGGAAGCACCGTCTGCTGCCATGCTGCTTGAACTGATACAGAACATCAAAAAGGCCAGGGAGGCGGGAGAGCAGTACCTGCTTGTGGGCGATTCCCAGTACAGCGACCAGGTGCTCACGACGCTTGCAAAGGAAAGCGGCGCAGGCAGAATAGTCCTGGATTCCCTTGTCTCAGGACCTGTGCCTGTTCCTGCCGGATATTACGAAAAGACCATGCGTTCCAACATAGAGCTGGTCCGGCAGGCCTTGCAGGCCTGATTTGCCGTCAGTTCTCACCAGGCAGGAGCAATGTGCACGCACTGGACGGCCTGCTTTTTTCTGATATCCAGCCGCAAAGGGCAGGCCGTCGTGTACGGCATGGGCCCTGCCTTCAAAAGCCTTGCCTGGGGTGCAGAGCATGCCTATTGAAGGAACGATGGCCCAGGACATAGGCGCTTCGGCCTTGCGTCACTTAATGTGGATGACACCTGTGTATGACACGCCGGACAGCATCAGGTACATTGACTGGATTTTCTTTCTCCCAGCAAGCCCGGAGCTTTTGGTGCTGACGCCGAACGGCGTTTTGCCGGCCTCAGGGCTCCTTTTGAGGAAGCGGTTTCTCTCTGGCGCACAAGCATTGCCAGGGTGAAAATGGGGACAGCCAGAAGGCACAGCGAACAGTCGGATGTTTTGTTGAAATATAGTATGTCAAAAAGTTGTAAATATGTCTAACTATTTGAAATTATTGACACCCCCCCCCCATAAAAATGCCCAAAATTTAAATACAGGCCGTCTTGCATGGCTTGACTGGGCCCGTGCTTTTGCCGTGGCAAGCATTGTCTTCTGCCACTGTACCCAGGCTGTATTTGACATGAGGCCTGAGTGGGTGCAGGCATCTTCGCTGTTGCCTGGCTTTATGCGGGACTGCTTTTTTACAGCCGGCCGGCTGGGCGTGCCCGTCTTTTTGTTCCTTTCAGGGTATCTGCTCCTTTCGCGCCATCCCTGCCGTTCCTTTGACGATATTGTGTCTTTTTACGGCAAAAAATGGTTCCCCCTGCTTCGCTGCTGGCTTTTCTGGATTGCCATCTACGCTGTCATCAACGGCCTGGGAACGCAGGATCAGTGGAACAATTTCGGGCGCCAGCTATGCCTTGTACGGCAACCGCCATACAATCATTGCTGGTATATGCCCATGATTATCGGCACATACCTTGCCATTCCCATCCTGTCCATGCTCATAGAGACAGGGGGCAGGCGCCTTTTTTATCTGTTGCTTGCCTTTTCCTGCTTTGCCTCCCTGACAAAGGGCATGGAGCATCAGCAGTTTTTTGCCACGTTAATCGACATGTCCTTTATTGGCGATCAGTATGTCACCTATATCCTGCTGGGCTATCTGGCCTGTCTTGTAGCACCACGGATAAGCAGGGGAAAGGCAGGGATTCTGGCAGCTGCGGCTGTTTTGCTGTGCCTTATGCTTGCATGGCGCTACTACTCAGGGCATCTTGAAGGGATGAAGGCAAATTTGTGGTACACTGACTGGCGCCTTATTTTCTGCACCTTTGTCCTTTTCCTTTCGTTCAGGCTGTTTGACGGCTGCAAGGTACAGATTGTTACTATGCTTTCAAAAGGGGCCTTTGCCATCTATCTCATGCACAATCCGGTGCTGACAACCCTGAAAGGAGCCGGACTGCTTCTTTTTTCAAAGCCGTGGCTCAATGACTTTCTGCTTTTTGCCTGTACGTTCTCCCTGTCAGTGCTTCTTTTCCTTGTTTTCAGCAAGGTGCCTGTCATTGCCAGGTATCTCTTCCTTATGAAGTGACCGGAACTGCCAGGCACTGACCTGAGCCGCATCTGGCCCTGCTGCATTTTGCAAGACAGCTTTTGTCATGAAAGGCTATGCCCCAGTGCAGGACTGTCCCGAACTGCGTGCGCACCCTGGCGTCATATTTTTGTTCCTGAATCTGCTTCAGGGCCTTTTCAGACATTTCTTCCA
>CAVJEZ010000236.1:0-2999 GCA_963648625.1 Odoribacter splanchnicus | reverse complement strand
AAGGCGGCGGTGCCATCCTGCTGGAAACGGCCGAGCATGCAGCAAAGCGCGGTGCAGGCTCATATGCCACCCTGGCAGGCTATGCCAATACCCAGGACGGCTACCACATTACGGCCCCCGAACCGCACGGGGCAGAGGCTTCCCTTTGCATGCAGCTTGCCCTGAAAAAAGCAGGCCTCAAGCCTGCCGACATAGGCTATATCAATGCCCATGGCACATCGACGCCCATGGGAGACAGGGTGGAAGCCCTGGCCATTAAAAACGTTTTTGGCGAGCCTTCTGACATGCCCTATGTCAGTTCCACAAAGGGCGCTACAGGCCACATGATGGGAGCAGGCGGCATTACCGAGGTCATAACCTGCATCAAGGCACTCGGGACTGGAATCATTCCGCCCACCATCAACCACGAAACAGCCGATCCTGACTGTCCCCTTAACCTTGTGGCCAATACCTGCCAGCATGCAGAAATTCATGCCGCCATGTCCAATTCCCTGGGCTTCGGCGGGCAGAATTCAAGCATAGTGGTGACAAAAGGTCCTGAGAACAGGAGATAATCTTGCAACATTCCTACGACGTCCAGGCATTCAAGAACAATTTTGAGCACAAGTTTCTCTGGATAAACGGCTTTTTGAGAAATGTGCTGCGCAGACCGGACAAGCCGGCCCTCTTCTGTCCCCTTACCAAGCGTATGTGGACCTACAGGACTCTGAACGAGGAAGCCAACCGCCTGGCCAATGCATTGTCTGAACACAACGTAGGACAGGGCGACGTCATTGCCATTGCCCTCTTAAACTCGGCCGAGTTTGTTTTTGCCTACCTTGCGGCGCACAAGCTGCGCGCCACCCTGGCCCCGCTTAACTACCGCCAGTCGGCAGGCGAGCTGGCCCTGCTCATGGATGCAACTGCACCCAAGGCCTTTATTTACGATGCCGACTTTGAGCACGTCATTTCAGACACTCTGGCCAGGATCAAAACTGATCTGCCTCTTGTCATCAGGGCCGATCTGGAAAACAAGGCAGAAGCGCCGCAAAAGGGCGTGACGTACCGCGATTTTGTGGCCGGGCATGCGACAACCAATCCCCCCATGCCTGAAAATGCGGACATCTATGACGAGACGACGCGCTTCTTCACTTCAGGCACGACCAACCTGCCCAAGGGCGTTCCGGTCAACGATCTCAATGAAACCCTGTCTGCCCATGACATCCTGATGCATTTTCCGCTCAATGCCATGGACGTGACCATGAACCTCACGCCCTGGTTCCACCGCGGCGGACTGCATGCAGGCGGTCCCTGCCCTGTTCTCTACTGCGGCGGCAGCATGGTCATCCTGCGCGACTTCACCCCGCGCCTGGCAGTGGAATACATCAGCACCTACCATATCACCTATCTTATTGCCGTCCCCACAGTCATCAACATGATTGCCAGGCTGCAGGAGACCTCTCCTACGGACATGTCCACCCTGCGGGGCATAGTGCTGATGGGCTCCCCCCTGGACCAGGAGCCTTGCAAGCGCTACATGCAGGTCCTGACGCCCAACATCAACAACGGCTACGGCACGACAGAGACCTTCTGGAACACGTTCCTGCGCCCGTATGACCTTCCTGGCAATGCCGGTTCTGCCGGCGGCCCCTGCACGGACGACGATGTGCGCGTGGTGCGCATTGACGAAGAGGAACTGGTCTCTCCCGACGAGATGGTGCCCATGGACGGGGAAACAGTGGGCGAAGTCGTTATCTGCGGCATCGCCAAAAGCACCTGCTGCTATTACAATAATCCGGAGCTCACCAGCCGCAAGTTCAAGGACGGCTGGCTGTATACCGGCGATCTGGCAACCTGGGACAAGAAAGGCTATCTCACCATTGTCGGCCGCAAGGACGACATGATTGTCTCGGCAGGGGAAAACATCTACCCCACCCAGGTGGAAGCCCTGCTCAACGAGCACCCCAAGGTTGCGGAAAGCCTGATCCTGGGCGTGCCCGATCCCAAAAGGGGCAAGGTCCTGCTGGCTCTCATAAAAGCCTCTGATCCGTCCCTGACCGAACAGGAACTAAAGCAGTTCTGCCTGAAGCACCCCATGCTCTCGCCCTACAAGAGGCCGAGGCTCTACCGCTTTGTAGACGAGCTGCCCCACAATGCCACCGGCAAGCTGCTGCACAAAATGCCCGAAGGCATAAAGCTTTGAGCTCACAGGACAGGGAGGTTTCTGTGACCGAACCCGCCACAAAACAGGATCTGGCAGCCGGGTCCGAAACAATCTGCCGTGAAATCGGACAGGCCGGTTCAAGCCTGCTCAAATGGCAGACTGGCATCGGTGTTGCTCTGGGATGTGCCATTCTGGCTGGCTTTGGCGGACTTGCGTATATCATGGCAAGAGGGTTCCATCTGTCCGGATTCTGATATACAGCCCGTCTGACACAGCCTGTCCGGCACAGAGCCCGTTTTTAGAACAGATCCGATCTGCCCTGTATAAAAAAGTCTGGCGCCGCATGACTGCTCCGTTCAAAGAGAGTCATGCGGCGCCTTTTTTCTGCACAGTTGAATTTGTGCAATATCAAAAGCTCCCGGTCTTGGCATTGCCTCGGATATTCAGCTGCCTACTGCCGGGAGCGCTATTAGCTCTTGTTGTTCATTTTTTTTATCTGTTCGACAATCGGCTGTCAAGCCGCCATCTTCACTATTTCACGCCCGGCATGCCCTGTCCGCCTCTTCAAAAAAAAGGAATTTCAAGGTATCAAAAAGGTATGAACATGTGTAATTGCAGAAAAACACACTGATTTCGGAGTTTCCATGACCATGCGCAAGACATACATCCTGATTATGCTTCTTTTCTCCCTCTGCCTGGCCCTTGCTTCCTGTGACGACGGCAAAACAAAGCAGGCAAAGGGGGCAAAGCAGGTAAGCGTGCTTGAAGTAAAGCCCATGGACGTGCCGCTCACTGCCGAGCTCTCAGGCAGGGTATCTGCCTTTCGCAAGGCAGAGGTGCGCCCGCAGGTAAGCGG
>CAVJEZ010000235.1:0-3004 GCA_963648625.1 Odoribacter splanchnicus | reverse complement strand
CTTGATCCTTTGAGGAAGCGGTCAATGCGGGTGCGCAGGGCGGCAAAGTCCACCTTAATGTCGGCCTTGAGGACGCGGACGCGTTCCTGGGCCTTTGCAAGTTCCCCTGCGGCAACGGCGCCCAGAAGCATCTTGGTGGGGATGCAGCCGCGGTTAAGGCAGGTTCCGCCCCACTGCATGTTTTCGATTACGGCCACCTTTTTGCCGGCGGCTGCCAGCGCCTTGGCGGCAGCTGTCCCGCCAGGGCCTGCACCAATAATTATACAATCATAGAACATGGCTTGCTCCTTTTAGTCCGCCGGCTGCCTGCCTGGGCAGGGCCTGCGGGCATCTTGTTGGCAGATTTCTGTTTGTATACAAAAAAAATGATACGTCTGGCACGTCTTTCTTTGTACCTTTTACGGAATGCCTGTGCCGTTGCATCCGCTACATGCCGGCATAGGGAGAAAAGGAAGGAGACGGGAGGGTAGCTGAGGGACAATCAGCCGGACCGCTGTCCTGATCTTCCCCGCAGGCCATGGCTTCAGGCATGTCTGGATAGGCTTTTGCCATGCTGCCCGGCATATTGCCCGGCGCATTTTCGGCATTCCTTCTTTCCTGCATGAAATACTCAAGGTTCCTCAGGCTGTATAGTTCCTCCTTAAGCTCTTCCCTGTATTCTTCTGACGGCTCAAGGCGCATGCCCTCAGGCATGAGGCAGGCCGTATTGCGTTCCATGGCTCCGTCCCTGAGCGTGCTCACCGAAGTGACATAGTCCTGGTTTGTGCGGGTCACAAAGCACTGGCAGGACCCAAGGTTGAGCCTCGGCTCCTTGGCAAGGCTGCGCCCCTGGCTCAAGGCCATGTACAGAAGGCTGCGCACCTGCTGCACGTGTGCCGGATCCGCAGCCGGATTCCTGGACTTGATCAGCATATGCGAGGCGCGAAAGCAGCGCCCGGGCAGGATGTCTACAGCCGTTATGCCCCTGCTTTCCCTGTAGCGCGGGTCAATGCCCTGGACATAGTCCCTGATGACAATGGCCGTGCGGTCAAGCAGGCGGTCTTCCTCGGGCATGGCATTCTGTTCCTTGGTGCAGATGTTCCAGGGGCGCACGCGCCAGGAGCCGCACAGCTGGCCCTCGTTGTTGAGAAACCTGATCAGGCATTCGGGGGTGCAGGATCCGGGGACGCTCAGCCCGTCCTTTTCCTGCATGGCAAAAAGGGGATCAGAGAAGAAGCGGTACAGGGCATCCCCTGCCTCCTCAAGGCTGTCATCAAGCGGAATGAGAATGTGCTCCTCAGGATACCAGGTCGTGACAGAGAAGCTGCCAAGCTTTGCCTCGGGGTTGCTGCGCATTTCATTGTTCCAGGTGCGCGTGACAACGGCAGCTGCCTTTGCACAGGCCTTGAAGAAGCTGTTTTCCCCGTTCTCTGCGGCCTCTTCTATAGTCTTTGTGCACAGCTGGTAGTAGTTGCTGAAATCCTCCCTGTTGTTTGCCGTAAGGGAGACATTGACAGTGCTGTAATGGCTGCATTCCATGTGCTCCCTGGGATCGGTTGTAACGCCTGCCCTGTCCGTGTAGGGAAGGTAGGGGCTCATCCAGGCGCAGCGCATGAGTGTATAGAGGACAGATCCGTCCCTGCTGGCAGCTTCCCTGGGCGTGCCGTCCGGATGGGTCAGGGCCTGCGCCCTGTCCAGGCGGAAGACAGGCTTTTCGTCATCTGGCAGGCGGGACGGATCAGGGACGGCCTTCCTGTCCGGAAAGGCTGCCTCAAAAAGCTCCTGCACTTCCTTGCGCCTTGGCGAAATGGTGCGTCCTGGCCTGCCCTGTGCTTCCTCTTCTGCGGTATTGAGCCTGACAATGTAGTGCTCTTTGCTGCAGAGGCTGGTGCAGATGACGGCAAGCGCTTTTGCCCTGCCTGTGCTTTCTGCCTGCTCCCTTTCGGCATCCGAGAGAATCTCGTGGCAGAAGCCGTCTGCCCTGACAGCCAGGGTGCCCTGTTCGCGGGCTTTTGCCCTTTTTGCTTCCAGTTCCGTGTTCTTTGGCGTCATAAAGCTTGCGTGTCCGCGGGAAAAGTATTGCGGCATATGTCCTCCTGTATGGTTTTTCAGTGCCTTGCGGCAGAGGATGTCTGACTTGTTTGTGTGGTTTCTGCGTGGCCCCTCTTCCTTTTCTCATGGTGCAGAATCGGGGGGCAGGAGAGTCCATGCTGGCTTATCTCAGCCCCGGCATGTCGGAATAGCGCGGAAGCGTGCCCATGAAGCGCGTCCGGTAAGTCCCAAGGACAGAGCGCAGGCTGGGATTGCTGACGCTGACATGCGCTCCTGCGAGCTCGCTTGCCTTTGCATTGCTTTCTGTGCGTATGAGCCCGATCTGCGCTGATATCCAGGACCTTCCTGTCTGGGCAACATAGCGGCAGGCTTCTTCCTCTGTGTCGCTCAGCGCCCCCTGGGCCTGCTTCTTTATGGCTTCGGCAATGTCATCAAGGCCGGGTATGGTCTTCCCGCTGATGGATAGGGACGAGATGCGGTTTATGAGGTCGGCACAGGCTTTTGCGGCATCCATGGAGCCAGAGGAAAAGTCAAAGGCGCCGGCCTTGTTCTTGAGGGCCATGCGGGCCTGGTAGACGTCTGCCTGCGAGAGTTCGGCTTTCCCTGTCGCAGCGCAGTCCCCGGCCGGCACGCTGGCCGGACAGGCAGCGAAGAAGAGAATGAACATGGCAGCAGTACACAGGCAGGCCGGGGTTTTGTGCAGTCTGTGGAAGAGCCATTTCAGCAATATGGCACAAGGCATGGGCAACGCTCCTGTTTCAGCCCCTGAAAGGGCAGAGTAAACGGTTTTATGGTTTTTGTGCGCTCCACAGCCTGATGAGGGAGCACGAAGATTGTATTGCCTTGCCCCTCCGGCTTATGCGCAAAAGACAGGCTAGCCACAGGGAAGGGTTTAGTCAAGCATTTATTTCCTGAATGTCAAAAAAAACAGTAAAGACAGGCGTCCTTTCTTCCCAATGGCAGTGTCCATGCC
>CAVJEZ010000234.1:0-3010 GCA_963648625.1 Odoribacter splanchnicus | reverse complement strand
TCATTGACGCCGGCACACCTGCAGCCGAGGGACTGGGCGAACATTCGACAGGCTCGGCAGTCAGGGTCACAGGAGAACTGGTTCCCTCCCCTGGCAAAGGCCAGCGATGGGAAGTACGAGCCAAAGAAATTGCCGTCTTTGGTGGCGCTTCTCCCGAAACCTATCCCCTGCAGAAAAAACGCCACTCCGACGAATTCCTGCGCACCATTGCGCACCTGCGCCCGCGCACCAACAAATACTCGGCAGCCTTCCGTATCCGCTCCGAAGCGGCGACAGCCATCCATGCCTTCTTCCACAAAGAAGGCTTCTGGCAGGTCCATACTCCTGTCCTGACAGGATCCGACTGTGAAGGTGCCGGAGAAATGTTCCGCGTGACAACACTGCCTCCCGGAGAAAAGGATCTCACCAAGGATTTCTTCAACCGTTCCTGCCAGCTCACCGTGTCCGGACAGCTGGAAGCAGAAGCCCTGGCCATGGGACTGGGGCGCGTGTATTCGTTTGGCACAACCTTCAGGGCCGAAAATTCCAACACGCCGCGCCATGCTGCCGAATTTGTCATGGTCGAGCCGGAAATGGCCTTTGCCGACCTTGGCGACCTGCAGAAGCTGGCCGAGGATCTGGTGCATTACGTAACAGGTCATATCCTTGAGCATTGCGAAGAAGACATCTCGCTTTTTGACCGCTTTGTGGAAAAAGGCCTCATAGACAAGCTGCGCATCATAGCTGATGAGCCCTTTGCCCATGTTACCTATAAGGAAGCCGTTGAGATTCTTGAAAAGAGCGGCAAGGAATTTGTCTATCCCGCTTCCTATGGCGTGGATCTGCAGACAGAGCATGAACGCTTCCTTGCCGAGGAGTACTTTGGCAAGGCAACCATCGTCACGGACTATCCCCGCGAAATCAAAGCATTCTACATGAGGAACAACGACGATGACGAAACCGTTGCTGCCATGGATGTGCTTGTTCCCCGCATAGGAGAGCTCATCGGCGGATCTCAGAGAGAGGAGCGCCTCGCCCTGCTTGAGCACCGCATCATAGAGCTTGGCCAGCAGCTTTCCGACTATGACTGGTACCTGGATCTGCGCCGCTTTGGCACCAATCCCCACAGCGGCTTCGGCTTGGGCTTTGAGCGCCTTATCATGATGCTCACCGGCATCACCAATATCCGTGATGTCATTCCCTTCCCCCGCACGCCCGGGAACCTGTCCTTCTAAACGGAATGCAGGCAAAACGGCCTGCCAGACAACATTTTTGCCAATAGAGAAGGCCTCCGTGATCATCACGGAGGCCTTCCTTCTCGCCTGTTCAGCTTTTCCTCTGCTAATACGGGTCTACCCCTTTGCATTTAAGATGCGCCATACCGTCATATGGCTGATATCCTCTACAATGCCACGCTCGACTGCCTTGCCAGCCAGAAGGCGCAAGGTCCATTTTTTGTGGCCTACGGGAGGATTGCTGCCGGCAAGCTGCCGCAGGGCTTGCTCTGTATTGTATCCGAACTTGGACGGCCTGCTCTGTCTGGCGCGCCGTTCCAGTCCCAGGGCGGCATCCATGCCAATGGTGAGAAATTTTTCCTTGATATGGGCCAGCGTCCTGTCACTCACGCCTACCTCTTCGGACACTTTGGAAATTGACCAGCGGTATTCGGCAAACTCGCCCTTGTCCAGCATGAGAAGAGCGCGTGCGTAGCGCCTGGCCTTGTTGGTCCTTCCGTCAGACACAACTTCTTTCAGCATGGCCACTTCTTTTTTCTTCAGGGTAACGCGGTACTGCTTGCCCATATGCAACTCCTCAGGAGCCTTTCTCTTTCCGCCCCTTTCTGCCTTCGGAGCAGAAAGGGGCCTTGGGAAAAGAACATTGTGAAAGTGAAAGTGAAAACGTATTTCGACTTTTACTCAAAAACAAAGTTCCTGACAAGTGCAAGATTTTCAGCACGGAACAGCTACAGTTTTTTTGGCCTCATGAGCCCCTGACGGATTCTTACGGCTGTCTGTTATGGCTGAGTTTTACGCTTTAAGGCACGCATCACAAGGCTGTGCAGTTCGCTCTTTGACATGCCGAGCAGGGCAGGAAAAAGGACTGCCACAACTGCCACCAGGACAGTATAGGCAATGCCTGAACCGATAAAACGCCATATGGAAAGGGCATCGCCAAGCCCTGCCTCCAAAGTGACCCAGCGGCTGAAAAAGGCCAGTCCCAGCAAAATTGCTATGCTCCACACCTGATGACAGGCAAGACGCCAGAAATGGAAGGGCACAAAGCGGGAGCCAAGCCAGAGATAGAGATTGACCGTGACTATCTGCACGCAGACCGTCTTGACGGCAAGGCCGGTTGCACCGCAGCCAAAGCCGTACATGTCATTGGGGGCCAAAAGTATCCATGCCGTTGCCAGACCGTAGAAAAGCTCGCAGACCTGTATATTTCTCAGGACCCTGGTACGGCCTGTGGCATGAAAGACTGATGTTGCCAGCTGGCCATAGGCCTGATGCAGGGGATACAGGGCCATAATCTGCACAGGCAGCACGGCTGCGGCAAATTCACTGCCACCGAAGATATTTACCACGACGCCGGACTCAGCCAGGGTAAAACAGGAAAAATAGGCAGCTACTACATACAGAAGTGGCGCAAACCGGTCTATAAGCCGGCCCATTGCCGGCAAATCCTTCTGCCCCCAGGCAATGGACAGTTCACGCATAAGAAGAGGCGTCATTGCCGTTACAAAAAGCAGGCAGGCCATGCCGACCTTCTGGGAGAGGGAAAAGAATCCCTGCTCTGCCGAGCCGTTAAACCACTGCAAAAGCCATCGCTCTACTGCCAGCATGAGAAAGGCGATAAGTGCCTTGACAAAGAGCGGATTGGAGTAGTCATAAAATTCACGGCAATAGGCACGGAAACGTTCCTTTGTCAGGGACCAGGAAAGCCTCCCGCCCTGTTCCCATCTTCCCCGGCCTGAGTGGCTTGTCACAATCCAGTAGCCCAGGGCTGTCAGTCCCAGCATGGCATACTGCTG
>CAVJEZ010000233.1:0-3082 GCA_963648625.1 Odoribacter splanchnicus | reverse complement strand
GGCTCACAGGACAGACTGTGTACGATGCCGTGCAGCAGTACAAGGATGACCGCGATCCCCGTGAGACGCTTTTCAGCTTTAAGCGCTGCATGGTGCATTTTGCCGTAGATGATGCAAGTGTCAGGTTCTGCACAAAGCTGGCCGGCAAGGACAGCTGGTTTCTGCCATTTGACAAGGGGCATAACGGCGGCGCCGGCAATCCGCCCAATATGGACGGCATCATGACAGACTATCTCTGGAAGGACATTCTCACCAGAGAGAAGCTCGCCCTGATCATAGAGAACTATGCCCAGGTTGTTGCCGAAAAGGATGAAGATACCGGCAGAAAGAAGGAAAAGCAGATATTTCCGCGCTACCACCAGCTTGACGTGGTAACAAAGCTCCTTGCCGATGTGAAGACAAACGGAGTTGGCAAGAAGTACCTGATCCAGCACAGTGCCGGCAGTGGCAAGTCCAATTCCATAGCCTGGCTTGCCCACCAGCTTATCGGCCTTGAAAAGGACGGGCGTCCGATGCTGGACTCTGTTATCGTAGTCACTGACCGCAAAATCCTGGACAAGCAGATACGCGACACCATCAAACAGTTCATGCAGCTCAAGAATACGGTGGCCTGGGCAGAGCATTCAGCAGATCTTACCAAGGCAATCAGCGATGGCAAGCGCATCATCGTCACGACCATCGAGAAGTTTCCCTATATCGTTCCCAAGATTGGCGCCAGTCACAAGGACAATACCTTTGCCATCATCATTGACGAAGCCCATTCAGGACAGAGCGGCAAAAACTCTGCCCAGATGAATCTTGCCCTGTCAGGGGGCCTCTCAGACGAGGAAGGTGACTACGAAGACAAAATCAACACCATGATGGAAGGACGCAAACTGCTGAAAAATGCCAGCTACTTTGCGTTTACAGCCACCCCGAAGAACAAGACGCTGGAAGTGTTTGGCGAAAGATACATGGACGACGATGCCGTCAGGCACAAGCCGTTTCACGTATACACGATGAAGCAGGCCATACAGGAAGGTTTTATTCTGGATGTCCTGCAATATTACACGCCAGTAGACACCTACTACCGGATTATGAAGACAGTGGATGAGGATCCCATATTTGCCTCAGAGCGTGCCTGCAAGAAACTGCGCAACTATGTTGAAAGCCACAGTTTCACCATTGCCAGGAAGGCAGCCATAATTACAAACCACTTCCATGATCAGGTCATTGCCAGCAGGAAAATCGGAGGGCAGGCCCGCGCCATGGTAGTCACAGCCAGCATTCCGCGCTGCATTGAGTACTATTATGCCATCAGCAAATGCTTTAAGGAAAGGAACAGCCCGTACAAGGCAATTATCGCCTTTTCAGGAGAGAGCAAATACAATGAGGGAAAAGCACTTACATCGGCTGCCATGAACGGCTTCCCTGATGCCAAGATACCCAAGGAATTCAAGAAGGATCCGTACCGCATCCTCATAGTTGCGGACATGTTCCAGACAGGGTTTGACGAACCGTTGCTCCACACCATGTACGTGGACAAGGTGCTGAGGGACATCAAGGCAGTGCAGACGCTTTCACGTCTGAACCGTTGCTGTCCGAAGAAAAATGACACCTTTGTGCTGGACTTTGCCAATGAAACCGATGATATCAAGGAGGCATTCTCGCGCTATTACCGCACGACCATCCTCTCTGGCGAAACAGATCCCAACAAGCTGCACGATCTTGTGGCAGTAATGGAACAGTACCAGGTGTATACGGATGAAGACGTACAGAAGCTTGTAGAGCTCTATCTGGATGGGGCAGAGAGGGACCAGCTCGACCCGATACTGGATGAGTGCGCTGATACGTATAAGGGGCTTTATACGGATGACCAGATAAGCTTTAAGAGTGCCGCAAAGGCATTTGTCCGCACATACGGCTTCTTAGGAGCAATTCTTTCTTGCGGTAATGCTGACTGGGAGAGGCTTTCCATCTTCCTAACGTTGCTGATACCCAAGTTGCCGTCCCCGCGGACAGAGGAGCTTTCAGAGGATATCCTTGAAAGCGTTGATCTTGAGAGCTACAGGAACACGGCCAGGGAGACCATGTCTATAGTCCTGGAAGATACCGATGCGACAATAGAGCCCGTCCCGACAGGAAAGCAGGGAAACGCCGCAGAGCCCGATACAGATCCGCTTTCCGTCATTGTTACGGATTTCAACAACAGGTTTGGCAATATCGATTGGAACGATGCGGACAATGTGCGCCGCCAGATTGTTGAAATTCCGGCAATGGTTGCCCGTGACGAAAGGTACCAGAATGCCATCAAGAATTCGGACAGGCAGAACGCACGCATGGAAAGCGAACGTGCCTTGCAGGATGCTATCTGCTCTATCATGCTGGACAACATGGAGCTCTTCAAGCAGTTTCAGGATAATCCGGTGTTCAGGCAATGGCTGTCCGATACGGTGTTTGACAAGACCTATAAAAAGGATGGTAGCCCATGCAACGTCTGACAGCACAGGAAGTGCCGACCATTAGTAGATAGTTTTGCATGTCTGGCCAAAGGCCGTTATCAGCCGCTTTGTCCGTTGCACAGAGGCTTTGAGTGAAGACATGGCGTTTCCTGCTTCTTTGCCCGGCCATGAAAAGACAACATGAGGAATGAATAAGATGACAGCGTCACCCAGAATGCAGCGCGATTCCGGCCTTGAGCTTCTACGCATAGCAGCCATGCTGCTGATCGTGTGCCACCATTTCAGCGTCCACTCCGCACTGCCTCTTGGCGGAGGCTACACAGGCTCTCACCCCTTCAATGTGCTCTGGGCCCAGTGGCTGGCCTTTGGCGGCAAGCTTGGCGTCGATATCTTTGTGATGATCTCGGGCTACTTCCTCATTACAAAGTGCGCCCACATCAAAAGCATACTCAAGCTCATTCTCACAACTGCCTTCTATGGTGGCGTAATATACTGTATTTACGTTATTTCTTCCATATATGGGGGGGGGTATAGATAGCATACCAAATAAATTTAATAACCTTGTCAATTCCATGAAGCCTGACAGCTACTGGTTTGTAGCCTGCTACATTTCCCTTTTTGTTCTAAGCCCCTTTCTGAGC
>CAVJEZ010000232.1:0-3106 GCA_963648625.1 Odoribacter splanchnicus | reverse complement strand
CCATAAGGCTGACCATAACACTGCCCCCGGAAAACCTGGCCTTTTTGCGGGAAACAGGCAAAAAGCAGTTGGCAGAATATGTCAAAAACATGCCTGACGACATCTGCCCCGTCCTGCTTGAGCATGAGCTCTCAAGCAGCCTTGAGGCGGCAGGAAGCGCCTTTACCCTGCAAGGGCGTGCTGACCGCGTGGACAGAAGGCAGTCCGGGCTTGTGGTACTGGACTACAAGACCAGCAGGTCGCTGCCGGGCATAAAGACAGAACTGTGGAGCAACCAGGAATTTTTCAGGGATGCAGAAGAGCTGGCAGCCCGCACAAGGCTGGATGAGGCTGACAGGAAGCGCCTGGACGAACTCTTCCTTCAGCTTGGCAGCCTGGCCGGAAGCATACAGCTGCCGACGTATATAACCATGGGCATGGCAACAAGGCTGGGAGCAAAGGACCTGCGCAATTCTCAGACAACAGGCTGGCCCGAAGGCGAAATCCTTGATGCCTGCTTTGTGAAGCTGTCCGATGACGGCAGGGAATACTCCTTCTTCAATACAACCGGCAGAAATGTACCCCTGATAGACAAAACTGCAGCCATCAGTCTGTGCCCCACCCTTGTCAGGCTGGTGATTACCCACATGAAGCATGCCGAAATCCTGGCAAAAAGCGGCTCCGAACACTCTTTTTGCAGCACTTGCGAGTACGGCCCGCTTTGTGCATCGTATCTTGAATAAAAGCAGGGGAAGCCTGTTTTTCCGGCACAACTGCTTTCTGCAGTACTTTCAGCAGCCAGGCTGCGTCTCATGCTTCATAATGAGCCAGTTTGCTTTTCGCTTTGTTCCTTTTTGCATCAGGATGCCTTTTTCCTGCAAAGAAGCGAAAATACGTGAGACAGTTCTTTTGGATACCCCAATCTGCTCTGCATAATGCAGCTGCGTTGCAGACGGATTTTTCTCTATTGCACACAGAAGCTTGTCAATCAGAGCCTGTTCCCTTGCTTGCAGCGTTTTAGTGACGCTATCTGCATCATTAACGCCATTTCCAGTGTCATTGGCGTTAATCGTGGCGTTATTCGTGGCGTTATTTGCCTCATTAACGCCATTTTCAGTGCCATTGGCGTTATTCATGGCGTTAATCGTGCCGCTTTCTGCCTCATTAACGCCATTTTCAGTGCCATTGGCGTTATTCGTGGCGTTAATCGTGGCGTTATTTGCCTCATTAACGCCATTTTCAGTGTCATTGGCGTTATTCGTGGCGTTAATCACAGCGCTATCTGCCTCATTCAGGCTCCGGTAGATATTGATGCGCAAATCCACATCGCCGCCAAGAAACTCCGGCTCCCGCAATCCGGCTGCCTTCACCCTGGCTATAATTCTGGGAATGCCGCTTCCCCAGTGCTCGATAAGATTCATGTACAAAAAAGCATAAGCCAGTGCTTCATTCCGGATTTTGGAATACCCTTCCTTCATGCGCTCTATGGTCTGCCCCATCGGCAGCTTGCCAGGAGAGGTGATTTCCAGCCGGTCATCATAGACTGCGACCTGTATCATTCCGTGATCCAGATAGCTGCGGTGTACCATCGCATTGATAATCAGCTCGCGGATGGCATCCGGCGGAATCTCATAGACGTCCTGACGATAGAGGCCTTTAAATATTGCACCCAGATGAATATTCCGTAAGACGTACTGATAGGCTTCTTCCAGCTGTTCCCACAGCGGGCCGGCATACTCCCGGCGATCCACAAAAATTTCCTTGGTTGTTCCCTTGAACACGCCGCACTGCGTTACGGCATGAAGACCGCCGCAGCCTGTTAGAATGGCAAAGGCATTGGTTGGATACGTTTTTCCGTCACGTTCTAGCAAAATGCCCCAGGACAAGAGCTGCTGCCTGCCGACAGCCCTGACAGATGCTTTCTGGGACTCGGTGTGCGCGTTCCTTACGGCCTGCTCCTTCATGGCATTGCAAAGATCGTCTATCTCATCGTCCGTGACAGCCAGGCCGGCACACAAAGCCTGATCGAAGTGACGGCTGCTTCCCTCAAACAGAAGCTCCTTGATCATGGATTCGTCAGCAGGGCGGGTCGTTCCTGCGACACGGACGTATACGCCGCCCTCTCTGCCAAGGGCCCTGATATAGTACGGGCGCTGCCTGCCCTCGCAAACCTCCACGACAATCACGGTTTTGCCGTCTATCGTCTGCGCCGTAATGTCAGGGATAATTGCCGGTGCACAGCTGTCGGATACAGCATTGGCAATGGCATCCATTTTCTTAAACACATCTTCGTTGTCAAAGCCTACTACTTCCCTGGTCTTGTCGGCAATTCCAAAGATGATTTTTCCGCCGCTTCCGTTTGCAAAGGCAACCACGGTCTTCATGTATTCTGTGCTTTTCTCAGGCAGGTTTTCCTTGAACTCCACGTTCCCGGACTCCCCTGCAAGAATTTCTTCCATGGTCATACCGGTACCTCGCTCTCCATCTGCTTTCAGGCAATATGTCCGTTTTTTTTTGCCGGTTGTCACTGCATTGCAGCAGCGGCAGGCAATCAGGCCCAAAAAGGAATGTATGTCCTGTAACGGGGTGCTGCATCTGCATCAAGCAGCCTGATGCAGTTTTTCTGCACAGCATCCTGTATCAGCCGGGAAATGCTTCCGGATGCAGTGCCTTTGAGATCAAACCGTTCCCTGAGAGAAGCATTTGTCGTCTGTCCGCCCTGTATCTGCCTGATGCAGGCGTGCAAATAGCATGCCCAGAGCTTGTCGTCAGGCAGAATGCTGCCAAATGGCATCTTCTGGTACAGGGTTACCTTCGTGTGCTTTTCATACAGATCAATCTTTGGTGCAGGAACATGCTCTGCCTCGCAGGCACTTGCTGCCCTAAGCCATCCTGTTCCGGACTGTCCGCAAAGCCCCAGCCTGTGCATCAGAGAGGCAAGCTTTGCATTGCGGCAGCACGGCTGGCTGTCCAGAATCCGGCGTTTGTCAGACAGGAGAGTGCCAGGATTTGTTACCTCTACCCTGTTCTCAAAAATTTCGACAACGGGGCCTGTGCCCGAAAGGGAAAAATCCTGGTGCACCAGGGCATTGAGAACAATCTCGCGCACTGCCTGCACAGGGTATGC
>CAVJEZ010000231.1:0-3167 GCA_963648625.1 Odoribacter splanchnicus | reverse complement strand
GGGCAAGCGTGCTGCCTATGCCGTGATACAAGGCATCGCCTGAGGCCAGAAGGCTGACGTTCTTTCCCTGGCGGACAAGTGCGAGCGCTTCCGTAAGCGCAAGCCCGACGGATGGCAGTATATTGTGCAGGACCGGCCCCTTTTCCTGCCCTGTGCCGGCTGAAATCTGTGCTGATACCTGCGAGAGCAGCCCCCTGGCCGCAAAAACGTGGTCTGATTGCAGGACCTTTTGCTCAATATGCCGGGGCAGGGGGCCGATGCCGCAGGAAAAAACATCCAGCATGCCCTTTGCCAGGGCCGGGGCTGATGAGACTGAGGTATGGGACATGGCGGTTAGACAGTCTTACCTGCCTGCCTTGGGATCTCTGTCCAGGCAAAGAGAATACAGCACCATTTCTTCAGCTTCCTGCTCTTTCCTGCCAAGATACCCGTCCAGAATGCCTTTTTCCCTGCATATTCTGATGGCATTGCTGACAGCTTCTTTAGTTTTGCCGTGTTTTTTTGCCTGCTCCGCCAGTATCATGAAGAATGTATTGTACTGGTTAAGGACAGTGTCCTGCTTGTCTGCATAGATAATATGTGCAGTAATGTCAAAACAGCAGTCTTGTCCGCTGAAAAAGGAATCCTTCATGGAAAGTACGTCCGGATGATTTCCTTTTTCCCCCGGATACATCACGTATACTTCAGTGAACGGCATTTCCAGGGTTTCCGGACTGTACATGAAGTCATATGTTTCATACAGATGCTTTTGATATGCATGCCTGAAACTTAAGAATGCCCTGACAAGGACATTGGGGGACCAGGTGAGCTGCGGCTCCATCACGATGATCATCCTGTCTTTTGCCAGAAAGACAACATCCTCGTTTATGCCTGCAGAAAAGGGATCTTCCAGCGGAATAAGCTTAAGGTCTTCTTCCTTTATGGCCGTATCCTCCGGATGCAGTGCCTTGTACAATTCAAGCAGGCAGCCAGGCTCTGAAAACAGATCCCTGAACATGGAATTTTTTGTGCTACAGCTGTGTCCTTTTGTATCAGTCATTGGCAATACCTCCGTTTTTTTTGTTTTTATATGGGAAGATTGCAGGACCTGCAATCTCTTTTCCGGACAGCATGGGAACAGCCGGTGTCAGCCGTTCTTTTGCGCAAAAAGAAGAATGTTTCCGGAAAAATCTGTCACAAGCAGGGCAAAATGCACAGGGACTGCTGCCTGTGGCATGGCATCATCAGAAGCCTGTTCGCCAGAAAACAGTTTGCCAGACATCTGTTCAGCAGCCTGCATGCAATGCTGCTCAAATTGCGCCAGGGCCTTTTGGGCAAGGGCCCGCAAAACGGCATCCAGCTCGTCTTTGGACAGCAGATCGCATGCCTGCCTCATGCTTGTGCAGGCAGAAATCTGCGGCAGGATTTCTTCCTTCCCTGGCAGGACTTCCATAACCGTTTTGGCCAGAAGCGCCATGTCCTGGCTGCTCTGTGCTGCATGGGTATTGGCATAGCCTGCTGCATATTTGAGAAGCTTGCCTGGCATGCAGGCAATGACAAGGGACGAAAGTCCCAGGCTCTGCGCATAACGCAAAGTCTCTCCCAGAAAGTCCGCTATGGTCACAAAGCAGGCTTCGGCAAGCCTGCCAAATCTGTCCTGGCAGAAGGCTGTTTGGGCCCATTCCTTTGCCGAACAGAGAGTACGGTGCCCTGTGCAGAGTACGGCAGTCTTTCCAGCCTTTGAAGCAGACTTAAGGCAGACACGGATGGTGGCAAGATATGCCTCGTTGCTGAAGGGGCGCACCAGGCCGGTGGTGCCCAGTATGGAGAGTCCGCCCTCTACGCCAAGGGTGTGGTTCAGCGTCTTCCTGGCTGTCTTCTCGCCGTCCGGGATGACGACTTCGGCCAGCCAGCATCCGCTTTCCATGCCTTGTTTTTCCAGATTTGCCTTCAGCATGGCAAGGACGCCCTTGTTAATGGCCCAGTGTCCCTGCTCGCAGTCCAGGCCGCTCCTTGTGGCTGTCCCTATGCCCAGAATGGCATGAATGCGTACTCCGGCCCTGCCAATTTCAAGTTCCAGATCCCTGTCGTCCCGGGCAGCCACGGACATGTCCTTAAGCTTGAGCATGCGTCCAGCCAGAAGGATGCCGTGCGTGCAGTCAGGGTCATCGCCGCCGTTTTTGCGGATGACGGCAAAGCCCGGATAGTCCGGCAGTTCTTTTTCCAGGGGCAGGGTGCGTTCCTTGCCGTCGCCAAAAACAAGGCGGACTGTATTGTCCCCTGTGTTTTTCTCCGTGTTCAGCGTCATGCGCCTGTATGAGGCTGTCAGCACGGCGCAAAGGCAGGCGCCTGTGCTGTATCCCCAGCGCAGGCAGGCAGACGGCGGAAGCGGCGTGCCGTCCCAGGCATCCCAGTGATCTGGTACCGGGGCCAGCTGCTTTTGCTGCGGTGTGCTACCCTTAGTGCTGTTCATGACAGGACAGGAAAAAGGCCCGCTCAGATATTGGCCTGCATCCAGAGCAGGACGATGACAGAGGCGGCCATCATAATGACAAAGCGCACAACCTGCATGCTGAGGACGATGACCAGTGCCGTGCGGGCAGGGAAGATTGCCAGCGCCGTGGGCAGGTTGCGGCGCAGGGTGCGCAAGGGATTGGTGACAGCAGAGGCCAGCAGCATGGCCAGCAGTATCTGGGCATCAGATATGAGTCCCTGCGCTTTCAGGCCTGCGCAGATGGCCGAGGACTGCACCAGCCCGCTCAGCTGGGCTGCCAGAATGGTGAGGAGCTGCTCTGGGATGAGGGAGCTGACTGCCTCAGGCACAAGCTTGTCCCAGAAGTCCAGCATGCCGGAATTGAGGCACCATTCCATGAGCAGCAGCAGGGGAAGGGAAATGCAGACCAGGCGGAACAGCAGGTTCCCGGCCCGGACAAAGCCCTTTTGCAGCGTTTCCTTCCATGGGAGTATTTTGGCAGCCAGGCTCTCTTCACCGGCATATTCACCGCCTGGCAGATCCTGCTTTTTGGCCATTGTCATCCTGTGCCAGAGAAGCACGGCCAGGATGAAGGCGCTCATGCCGCCGAACTGGATGAGAAAGAAGACCACGCCGGGAAGCCCTATGGCGGCAACAACAGGATAGAAGATGCGCATTGTATGCGAGAAGTGGGCCAGGAAGCTGTTGAGCATGC
>CAVJEZ010000230.1:0-3174 GCA_963648625.1 Odoribacter splanchnicus | reverse complement strand
CCACAGACGGCGTCTTCAGTCCGGGCAATTATATGAATGCGGATACAGCCTCAGCCCTGTACAGTTACATCCGTTCGCTCCCGCGCTGGAAAGACACGGGCTCAGGCTATGATGCAACGCAGGACACTCTGGAAAGGGCCTTCAGGCCCAATGCCAGCACCACGGCAATGGCCCTCTCCTGCCGTGCCCTGCTGGGCGGCATGCAGACATCAGGCCAGAATGGATCGGCAGACATCAGGTGCACCGAGCCAGACGATGAAGAAAAAACCGCCCTGCCGGCATCTGCCAGGACAATCAGGGGCATGGACATCCTGAATATGCCTCTCTGCCGCAAGTTTGCAGTCATGCCCCATGACGATACTGGCTCTTTGCTCTGGAATCTGCGCGTAACAGGCTATGACCGCACTACCCTGCAAAACTATGCCAACGGCCTGGAAATCCACAGGCGCTACCTCAATACACAGGGACAGGAAGTCAGCGAGGCAAAGGAAGGAGACATCATAACTGTGGAAATCAGCCTGAGATCTGACCAGGCACTCTCCAATGTAGCCGTCGTGGATCTCATGCCAGGCTGCTTTGAGCCTCTGCTTGACCAGGGCGGCATAGTCATGCCTCCCCAGGTCACCCACAATGAACGCCATGAAGACCGCTGGCTTTTCTTTACATCGGCTGATGCAAACCAGATTCTCATGACCTACCGTGTCCGTGCCCTTATCGCAGGGACATTCCAGGTTCCTGCCCTGACTGCGCAGGCCATGTACGATCCGGCCATAAATGCGGCCATTGCCGGCGGCATCATTAAGGTTATGCCGCGCTGACGGCATACACAATTCCCATGCAAAAGACCCTTTTCAGGGCGCTCTTTTCGACAAGGCGCAGAAAATGCCTGTCAGCAGCGGCACTGATTCTGATCTGTGTCCTGCTTGCGCTGGCAGCCTGGATCGCCATGCCGTGCAAAGGGCCTCTGGAAGGGGTCTCCTTTTCTGTTCTCTGCACTGACAGGGACGGAAGGCCTCTCAGGCTCGGCCTCTCAAAAGACGGATGCTACAGGCTGAGGATACGCCTCGGCGATATTCCGCAGGATGCCATAGCCTCTGTTCTGCGCTATGAAGACCGGTCATTCTGGCATCATCCGGGAGTAAACCCGCTGGCACTGCTGCGCTCAGGCTGGTCCATGCTGACAGGCGGCCGCCGCATGGGCGGATCCACGCTGACCATGCAGATAGTGCGCCTGCGCATGGGGCTCAGGACGGGATCTGTCCGGGACAAGCTTTTGCAGATTGCCTGGGCCCTGCGCCTTGAGGCGCATCATTCCAAAGAGGAAATACTGGAAGCCTACTTCAATCTTGCTCCCTATGGAGGCAATGTCGAGGGCCTGGGGGCAGCCTCGCTCATCTATTTCCACAAGGAGGCAAGCCGGCTTACCCAGGCCGAGATGCTCTCCCTTATACCTGTTCCGCAGAATCCGGTACAGCGCATGCCGTCGCCTTCCAATACGGCCTTTTTGCAGGCAGCAGCCAGGCTGCAAGCGCTGGTTGAGAAAGACACGGCTCCGGCAATGCCGGCAGGATCTGCCAGGCTGCGCGTGCATACATATAAGGAACTTCCGTTCAGGGCACCGCATCTTGTCTCGGAAATTCTGAAGCGCGAGGAGGCTGGGACAGTCAGGACCACCATAGATCCAAGGCTGCAGGCCCTGCTTGAGACACAGCTTGGGACAGCCTGCAAACGCAGGGCCAGCGAGGGGATAACAAACGGGGCTGCCATGCTTGTGCACTGGCCAAGCCGCGAGGTTGTTGCCCTGGCTGGATCTGCGGATTTCTTCAACAAAAAAATCTCCGGCCAGATTGACGGCACAAACGTGCGCCGGTCCCCCGGCTCGACGCTGAAGCCCTTCATATACGGGCTGGCACTTGACCAGGGGCTGATTCATCCGAGAACGCTGGTTATCGACATGCCCAAATCGTTTTCAGGCTACGATCCTGAAAACTTTGACGGCACGTTTCAGGGGCCCCTGCCTGCAGACAGGGCTCTCAGGCTCTCCCGCAATGTCCCTGCCATCAGCCTGGCAAACCAGCTGAAAAGTCCCGGACTTTACGGCTTTCTCACCCAGGCCGGCGTTCAATTTGACTTTTCAGAGGAACACTACGGCTTAAGCCTTGTCCTGGGCGGGGCCGAAGTAACCATGCGCGAACTGGCCACGCTGTATACAATGCTGGCCAATGGCGGCACATGGAGGCCGCTGATCTATACCTTCCGGGAACGCCAGGTTCCCCAGGATGCCAGGCAGCTTCTTTCGCCCGAGGCCGCCTGGCTTGTGACGGACATGCTGAAAACAGACGATCTGGACGGAACAGTCCGCTATGCCAGCGGGCTGCGCCTGCCACTGCGTTACAAGACCGGCACGTCCAACGGACTGCGTGACGCCTGGACCATAGGCTTTGTCGGTCCCTATATACTCTGCGTCTGGTTCGGCAATTTCGACAATACTTCCAACCCCCTGCTGGTTGGAGCACAAGCAGCACTGCCTGTCTTTCGAGACATAAGCAGGGCCATTGCAGCACGCTTTGTGCGATCGGATCCACTGGCAGAGCCAGCCCCTGAGCTCAATATAAAACGTCTTCCCGTGTGTGCAGCCACAGGAGATGTGGATATAACGCTCTGCCCTGATCCCATGAAGCAGACCACGGCCTGGTTTATCCCAGGAGTCTCCCCTGTAAAGGATACGGGCATTTTGCGCCGCGTTCTCATCAACAAAAAAACAGGCTTCAGATCCTGCACACCAGGCGATGGGGAGAGCGAACTGCAGGTTGTGGAATTCTGGCCTACGGAATTTACCGGCCTGTATGAAAGGGCGGGCATTGTCATGCCAAAGGTTCCTCCCCTGGCAGAAGGCTGTCCAAAGGAATACGACAACCAGTCAAAAGGCCCGAGAATCATGCAGCCCAAGAAAGGCATTACCTATTATGCCCGTTCAGAGGAAAATACCTGCCGGCTTGTGCTGCAGGCGCATGGAGATGCCGGAATCAGCACCGTATACTGGTTTATCGGCAATGAGCTGATAGGATCTGCAAAACCTAGCGAGCCGCTGGTGTACAATATACTACCAGGAGACTATACTGTACGTTGCGTGGATGATAGGGATCAAAGCACATCGCTTACCCTGCATGTGCG
>CAVJEZ010000229.1:0-3210 GCA_963648625.1 Odoribacter splanchnicus | reverse complement strand
TCACTTTTACCCAGAAAATGCAGGTTCTGTTTCCATGCCAGAGACTTTGACTGCCAGGATCGGCAGCATCTCAGGCTGCACCTGTTCCGCTTCCGCACATCTTTTATGCAGGTCAAAAAAGACTCCCGCACAATGCTTTTACGCATTATACAGGAGTCTTTTTAAATCTTAGATTTAATTTTATTATTATGATAGTTTTATCACTGTACTTTCTGCATAGCACATCATGAAAAGCCTGTTATTTTACTTCAGGATGAGGTACTGCACCATCCCTTTCTGAGCAGACAAAATACGTTTTCCCTGCCCTTTCTTCTGCTTCAATCCTTCCCTGCTGCAAAAGTTCCCGGACATGCTTTTCAACCTGTGCTTCATCAGCATCAAGACCGGCTGCCAGATCCTGCAAGGTGCTGGGATGGCAGCTGACAAGGTCAAGCACGTCTTCCATGGTGCTGTCCTTTGCGGCTGTCTCCTTTGCAGGTGCAAAGGAAGCAATAATCTCGCTCTTACAGCACAGCTTTTTCTGTACGGCCTTCAGCTCTTCCCCGCTCAATGCCAGCACAGACTTGTCAGCCGGCGGCCTTGTCACCGTATTGAGCTGCACCCGTTCCACATGCTCAAGCCTTTCCAGCACGGCATTCAGGGCCTCTATGTCCTCTTCGCTGTCATTGAGCCCCTTTGCCAGCATAATCTCAAGCCAGATGCGGCCTGTGTATTCGGAACAAAACGTCACCAGGCCTTTCAGGATATCCCTGAGATTAAGCCCAGGCGCCATAAAATTGGCCTTGCGGGCAGTGCACGGCAGGGCTGCATCCAGCGACGGATTGACCATGTCAGCCCCTGCCAGCTCCCTGCGCACCTCGGGCATCCACAAAAGGGAGCCGTTGGTGATAACGGCACAGGGTACGTCCGTCATCTTCTTTATGCCTTCTATGCAGCGCCCGAGCCCGCTGTGCAAAGTAGGCTCCCCTGATCCAGCAAAGGTGATAATGTCAGGCCTGTCCTTGGCAAGATGCTCTTCCAGCTCTTTGAGGACGTCCTCCACAGGAACAAATTCCCCTCGTTCCATGGTATGGCTGGTGGTGTGTCCCAGCTGGCAGTAGGCGCAGTCATAGGTACACGTCTTAAAAGGAAGGAGATCAACGCCCAGGGAGCGCCCCAGCCTGCGCGACAGCACAGGACCATACACATGACGATGCAAAGACATAGCTACCACTTCCCTCCAAAATCCCGCCATTGCGGGAAAAGGCCTGCCATTTCCGGATGGAGACGCATCCTGCCGGACAGGACATCCCGGGCAAAAGGAACACTGCCGGATAATGCTGCCTTCTCCCGGCCCCTGTGCAGGATATCCCAGGATATCCCCTGCACAAAAAGGCGGGAAGGCTTCCGGCGGCACAGGAGCCGTATACTCCTTATATGCATATACTGAAAGGAAGAGGTTTATGGCAAGGGTGCAGGAAAAAACGGAACAACCTGCAAAAAACAGAAAGGCCTGAAAACATATGCAGGGCATGGCCTCTTAAGTTTGACCGGGAGGGGAATAGCCCGTACAAAGGGAGGCCTGAGAGAGCCATTGTCTTTCCGGACAAAAGGACGGCCTGCCGTATGGCTGGCTGCATATCCGGCCGGATATCCGGCTGCATGAATGACAGCCGGATCCGTCCGCCATGCTCTCAGCCTTTGGAGGAGCTATGCACATCATTCCCCGCGTGGTCGCAATTCATGACATTTCCGGCATCGGCCGCACTTCCCTGACAGCAGCCATTCCGGTGCTGTCCAGCATGGGAATACAGCCTGTTCCCCTGCCGACGGCCATTCTGTCCACCCAGACAGTAGGAACGTCGGGCTATTCCTTTCTGGATCTGACTGCCAACATGAAGGACATGATAAGCCACTGGGAAAGCCTGGGCGAAAAGTTTGACGGAGTCTATTCCGGCTTTATGGCTTCTCCTGATCAGATGGACCTTGTCGCCAGGTGCATGGACAACCTGCTCACTGATAAAGGCCTCTGCATAGTGGATCCTGTCCTGGGCGATGACGGCGTCCTTATTCCGACCATGACCGTGGAGATGGTGGAAAAGATGCGCTGGCTCATCGGCCGTGCCGATGTCATTACGCCCAACTTCACGGAGATCTGCCTCCTGCTTGGCATAGAGTACGGCAAAAAGCACAGCCTTGAGGATCTCAAGTCGTATCTGCGGGCCCTCTCTGACAAGGGCCCTGCCATTGTGGTGGGCACAAGCATGCCTGTCACGGAACAGGATAATCCGGTATTTTCCTCTGTTCTGGCCTATGAGCGCACCCTCAACAAGTTCTGGCGCATAGACTGCGACTTTATTCCAGTCCATTATCCCGGCACGGGCGACATCTTTTCCTCAGTGCTGACAGGATCCCTTATGCAGGGCGAGTCGCTTTCCCTCAGCATAGACAAGGCCGTGCAGTTTATTACCCTGGCCATCAGGGGCACATACGGACATGACGTACAGCCTGTCGAAGGGGTGCTGCTTGAGCGCTACCTGGCAACACTGCACAGTTCCGTATCCCTCTGCCAGACGCACCTTCTCGCCTGAGCCACTGCAATCCCAAGCTCTGCCTCCCGCCGGCATCAGGGCTCTTCTCTATGCGTTTGTGCCTGAACAGGCTGCACTATGAAGCTGACAGAAAGACCATACTATGCCCGCAAGCTGGCAAGCGTCATGGGCACGCCGGACATCAAGGTCATTACCGGCATAAGGGGCTCCGGCAAGACAGCCCTGCTGCAAGGCTTCATGCAATACGTTGCCGAAAGCGTTCCTGATGCAAACATAATTCACGTTGATTTTGACCAGGCACAATCCGGAACAGCATCCCGCAGCCAGGCCGGCACGCTGGCCTGCATTCCGAAGGAATACCATGCGCTGCACGATTTCGTAGAAGGCTCGTACAAAAAAGAATGCCGCAACTTTGTCTTCATTGACGAAGTACAGCTGTGTCCCAAGTTTGAACTGGCAGTCAACAGCCTTCATGCCTCTGAGAAGTACGATATCTATATCACAGGATCCAATGCCTTTCTGATGGATTCGGATCTGGCCACGCTGCTGACCGGACGCACCTTTGCCATTAACGTCTTCCCTTTTTCATTCGCAGAGTTCAGGCGCTGCTTTGAACCGGATGATGCGCATGCGTCCTCAGGCATCTGTCCGGCCCCCTGTCCGGATATCTGTCTGGACC
>CAVJEZ010000228.1:0-3222 GCA_963648625.1 Odoribacter splanchnicus | reverse complement strand
AACGAAGAGGACGTGAAAAAGGCCCTGGGGCTCATACGCAAGCTGCACGATGCAAGGGTGCCGGTGGACTATGAGTTCAACATCTGGAAGGGCTGCCTGGATTTTATCGACAAGATCCAGAAGCGCGGCAGGGCTAATTTTGCCGACTTTTCGCAGCTCTATGAGAGGATGCGCGAGGTGCATGACTTTGCCGAGAACGACGAATGCGCCAAGGTGCTCTGCCACTGCGACACCTATGCGCCCAACTTCCTGGTCCACGGCGACGAGATGGAGCTCATTGACTGGGAGTACTCCGGCAGTGACGACCCTTGCGCCGATCTGGGCACCTTCATCTGCTGCTCGGACTACAATTATGACGAGGCCATGCGCATCATTGCCCTCTACTACGGCCACACCCCGACCACGCAGGAGCTGAGGCATGCCACGGCCTACGTGGCCATTGCCGCCTACTACTGGTTCGTGTGGGCCATCTACCAGGAAAGCCTGGGCAAGAGCGTCGATGAATACCTGCTCATCTGGTACCAGGCTTCAAAGATGTACGCCGAAAAGGCGCTTGAGCTGTACCGCTAGGCCTGTACAGGCAGGCTGGCACGGCCTGGGCTGCAGCATCAGACAGGAGCAGCAGCCTTACAAAACACTGGCCATATTTTCACAGCAAAGAAGGAGTTCTGCGCAGCAAGCAGCAAACAAGCAGACTCAAGACCTGGCATGAAGGGGCATCTGTCCTTGCTGGGCATGCCTGCGTGGTGGGTGAGCAACAGGCACGCCACACCGTCCTTTTAAGGGCTACTGTTTCTTATTATTCTTGTTTACTTTGTGGTAGCCTTTTTCAAAATAATCCATCGCATGCATTTCGCCTGTCATAAGCTCGCGCCAATGATCCCTGTGGCCTCTGTCTCCTGTCACTGCCCATAACTCATCCAGATTATAGTTATTTTTCGGATGCCTTTGACGCATAAAGTGCCCTACGGCATGATAGCGGACTCTGTTCTGCTCAAACTCAGCCGGCCTCTTGTCGATGGCTGCCTCGACAATCTGGCGCACATCGGAAGTAGCCATAGGCACGGTGTCAGTTTTCAGGCTTCCCCTGCTTCCGAACGGCTTAATCATAAGCAGCGCGTCGGGCCGTCCTGGATAGACAGTGAGAGCATATGCCGGGTTGTCATTGCCAAAGACAGCACTCAAAGCCTGGCTGTCTCCGGGGCAGTGGTCGGAGAGCACAATAATAAGGGTATTGTCGTACACTCCTTCTTTTTTCAGAAGATCAAAATACTGTCCTACCAGTTTTAAGCCGCAGGCTTCTGCATATAAATGCTCGGGGATGCGCCCATTGCGCATGGCAAGCATAGCCTTGGTTTCCGGATAGGGATCTTCATTCACCGGCTCCAGCGTCTTTCCAGAGATATACCAGGGCATATGGCAGATAAGGCTATGGAAGAAGGTGTAGTGAGAGGCTGGGCCGTCATCAAAGGCAGTTAGCGAGGCCAGATTTTTCAGGACAGCATAATGGCGCCTTGACAGGGCACTTTTCAGGTTCTGGGCTTCAGCCTGCGCCATGATAAGCCATTGGCCGGAACGATAGATTTTCTTGCGGAGAGACAATGGGGCGGCCCTGAAAAGGCCGAAGGACGCACACAGTACTGCGTTAGGGAATTCTGCAGCTTTCACTGCGTCGGGACTATTAGCCCCTGTAACCCTTTTATAAAGATATGGCTGCACATAGGGACGTGAATTGACAAAATCTATATCCTCAGACTCGGCAATCCTGGCAGTAAAGCCCCGCCTGCCAAGCCAGGAAAAGAAAGAAACTATCTCGTTGTCAATTTTGTTTTCAAGGCTTGTTCCGTCATCCTGCAAAAGATTGTGAGGGGCGATATTGGGCCCGGCAATAATGGAGGCCAGGCTCAGGCTTGTGGCACTTCCCTCCGAAATTGTATCCGGATACCAGGTAAAGCCGTCAAAGCCTTGCAGGCTTCTGGGGTATTCTTCCCTGATAAAGCGGATATGATCCCCTGTGAACATATCAAGCATAATGACAAGGACATTGGGAGCTTCACGGCTCAGTTTGACAGGCATTTCCGTCTGGGCAGCCACCCTGGCAGCCTCCTTGTGAGCCCTGTCTACTGCCACATACACATTGTACCAGAAGCCGAGGCCAAGGACGATGGTCGCAAGCAAAGAGATTTGGAGAAGCAGCGTCAGAAGCCTGCGCCGGCAAAGAAGCAGGAAAACAGCCGCTGCGGCCAAAAAGAGACAGACATGCAGATCTGCATACTTGTTAAAGCCGCTGAAAAGAGCATCAGGCTTTGTCAGAAGCAAATTGTCCAGCACGCCGTAGTCTTTTGTGAAAAGCCAGGTATAGGCAAGGACAATAAAGGCCAGCGTAGTACTGGCTACAGTCCAGAAAAGGCAGAGACTCTTCCTGCTTCCCCTAAACAGCAGGGCAAGGACAAGGTAAGAGGCGGCTGTGCAGATTGTCAGAAGGGCAAGGCATACAGGCGAGAAAAGCGATGCATCCTGTGCCATGAGCATGGCAGGCGTTACAAAAAAGACTGTACCGCAGCAAATGCCTGCGGCATAAAAGGATACTGTCTTAAGGTCTCCCAGCGTACACCGCCTTGTCCACCTGTCCAGCTTCCTTGTTATTCTGTTTTCCTGTGCAAGCAACAGGACGACCAGGAAGACGCACAGAAGGAAGAGAAGAGCCTTGTTTGGCACATGGCAAAGCAGAGCATACACTGTTGCACAGGACAAGCCTGCAAGGACAAAGTACGAACAGCGGTGCACCAGGCAGAAACAGAACAGGCAAAAAAGCAAAAGGGCAAAGCACAATGCCAAAACAGCCAGGCTTGCAGGGTCAAGGATTGAAGCATAGTGGGAAAGCTTCAAAGACTTATGTGTCAGAATGCGCACATCCAGCGCTATACAGGCTGTGACAAAAACGGCACACAGGCGCCTGAAAGTCCACATATGCAGCAGACGGCAGACGATATTCCTGCCCAAAACTACATGCCAGGCTTCTTTTGTGGCATCTTCACCATGGCTGAAGACGGCAAGCTTTTCATAGACAATATTCTTGCCCAGGGAGAATATGTTGTTGCAGGTCCAGTAGAAGACAAGTCCGGAAGGTGCCGTGTAGAGCAGGACAAGAAAAATGGCTGCCACTACATAGAGCTGTATTTTGTCGCGGCGGCTCAGCCTGTTGGTGTAGACAAGGGCCGA
>CAVJEZ010000227.1:0-3246 GCA_963648625.1 Odoribacter splanchnicus | reverse complement strand
GGAATACGCCTCCGGGACAGTACAAACCAGGAACTGACCACGTCACCAGCGTACCGGCAGCGCAGCTGTCCGACGATGTCTTTTCAGCAAAGCTGGAAAGCATCCTTGAGCTGTGCGAAAAAAGGACAGGCAGGCGCCCTGTCTCCTTCCGCATGGGGCGATGGGATCTGCACGCCAGGCACTGGCCGCTTCTGGCAAAGGCAGGCATTGCCTGTGATGCCTCTGTGCGCCCCCTGCATATGGGGATAAATCCGATGTACGGGCCTGACCACTACACAGCACCACAGACAACACCTTATACAGTCAGGACTCCATACGGTTCTGTATTTGAAGTTCCGCTTACAGTCACATCGCTCTCCCCGCTCTTAAGCCGCAGCATACTGAGCCTTGGCAACGCAAGGATTGCCGCGTCCCTGCAGCACTGGGGCGCCCTTGCCCTCCTGCCTGTCTATCATCCTCTCTGGGCCATGAAGGCAGTTACCAGGCTTTCCGTTGCAAGGGGAAATGACGTTCTGTCCCTCACCTGGCATTCCTCGGAAATGATGCCGGGAGGCAATCCCCATATGCCAGACAGCAGCTCCATTGATACCTTTATGAGCAAATGCCGCTCCTATCTTGCCTGGCTTATGGACTCCTATGATGTCACCTTTGCCACTATGAACGGCCTCAGACAGATAAAGCAGACTTCCTGTCCTGTGCTCAATAAAACAGGCTGCGACTGGACCTGCCCTGCCCCGCAAAGAGAACAGTAAAATGGTACTGCCCCAATGACCGCATTTGAAAAAACAGCCATGACCGAACATATATCCGACAAGGACCTGCCAAAGGTCGCAGTCATTCTCCTGTGGTATCCTCTTTTTACCCAGCCTTTTATCTTCCGCGATGTCCAGGGACTGAAAAAGCATCTTCCGACAGCCGTCTATACTCTCTACGGACTAAATCTGCGCCTGTGCTCCAAGGAGATGCAGGCGGATGCATCCTCTGCCACAAGGCTTGGATTGCGTGCCCTGCCGGCCATATTGTTCTCGGCACTGAAATTTTTCCTTCGCAGTCCCAAACGCTTCTGCCGGCTGTTTAAAGACAATGTATGCCGGCACTGGGCAAACCTGGAAATTCTCGGGGAAAACCTGTGGGCATTTTTCTGCGGCATCCATCTTGCCCCCGTCCTGCAGGCCAGGGGCATCGACTATACCTACGCTCCCTGGCCCAGGGGCACGACCACCTGTGCAAGGACCATTTTTGCCGTGGCAGGCATTCCTTACATCACCTGCGTCCGGGCCAACAATCTTCTTCCCGCAGACCCCGATCTAGCCGACAAGATGCGCCAGGCCTGCCTTGTGCGCACAAACAACAAGGCAGATGAAAAGCGTATTCACGCCATTACCCCCGATACAAGGGTCGATGTGATTTACAACTGCCTGACGCTGCATGTGGACAGCCTTGCCCCTGTCAAAATGGACAAGCCCGTGCAGCTCCTTGCCTGCGGCCGTTTTGATATCACCAAGGGATTTGACGTACTCATAAAAGCCTGCTCCATCCTTAAGGAGCAGAATATACCGTTTCATCTTACGCTCGCCGGAGGCGGCGGAAAAATGATGGGCCTGGGAGGCATGGATACGACCATCCATGAGCTGTGCACAAAGCTTGGCCTGGATGAGTACGTCTCCTTTCCCGGGCTGGTGTCACACGATGCCTTTCCGTCCATTCTCAAGTCCCACGACATCTTTGTGGCTCCCTGCGTGGTGGCAAAGGACGGCCAGTGTGACGGCATTCCAAATACGCTTATCGAGGCCATGAGCTTCGGACTGCCTGTCGTAGCAAGCGACGTCAATGCCATACCGGAAATTGTCCGCAACGAAGAGACAGGCCTGCTTGTCCCACAGCGGGATCCCAGGGCTCTGGCAGATGCCATAACCAGGCTTATTAATGATGCCGGCTTTGCCAGAACATGCGGGCAGAACGGAGCCCGCCTGGCAAAAGACCTTTTTTCACCTGAACAAAACGGCGCCCTGCTTGCCAGTCTCTTTGTGCGGGAGTTCAGGCGCAACGGAGATACGTCATGTGCGGAATAGCCGGCATTGCTTCACTGAATCCGTCTGATCCTCTGCCCGGAAATGTCACCGAAATCGTGACTGCCATGACGGATGCCATGGCTTACCGCGGTCCCAACGGAAGCGGCACTGAACTTGTCAAAAGCGTGTGCCTGGGGCACAGGCGGCTCTCCATTATCGATCTTTCCGGCGGTGCCCAGCCCATGTGGGATGCATCAGGCTCCCTTTGCGTCACCTTTAACGGCGAAATATACAACTTCCCGGAAGTGCGCAGGGAACTTGAGTCTCAGGGCGCTGTTTTCAGGACAAATTCAGACACGGAAGTGATCCTTGAAGGCTACAAGGCTTGGGGAGCAGACTGCCTGAAGCATCTTGACGGCATGTTTGCCTTTGTTCTCTGGGATGCCGCCAGGCAAAGGCTTTTTGGCGCCAGGGACCGCTTTGGCAAAAAGCCTTTTTTCTACACCATTCAGAACGGTCGCTTCCACTTTGCCTCAGAGCTGTCCTGCCTGAAAAAAATACCGGATCTTTCGTTCACTATGGATGAGACGGCACTGATGCGCTATCTGGCCTATCAGTACGTGCCCTGCCCGGGCACCATGTTCAAAGAAGCCGTGCAGCTTGAGCCGGCCCATGGCTTTATTCTGGAAAACGGCCGGTTCAAAACTTTCAGATACTGGGAACTGCCTGTATGCTCCAAAGAACCGGTTGATGAAAAGGAAGCCTGCGAAGAGCTTGAAAGGCTCATGCGCAATGCCGTCAAAAGCCGCATGATCTCAGACGTGCCCTTAGGCGTATTCCTTTCCGGCGGCATCGACTCAAGCATAGTCACAGGCCTTATGTCCGATTATTCCGACACGCCTGTCAAATCCTTTTCCATAGGCTTTGAAGAAGCAAGCTTTGATGAAAGCAGCTATGCCCATATTGTGGCGGACGCCTTCTCTACCAGCCACACTGAGCGTGTGCTCAGGGCTGAGGAATGTGCCGATCTTCTGCCGGACATTGTGAGTTCCATGGATGTGCCCATGGCAGACGCCTCAGTCGCTCCGCAATGGCTTCTGGCAAAAACAACCAGGGAACATGTTACCGTAGCCCTGGGCGGCGATGGTTCTGACGAGCTGTGGTGCGGCTATGAGCACTACATAGGCTTTGACCTGGCAGAACGCTATAACAAGGTCCCGGGCTTTTTGCGCCA
>CAVJEZ010000226.1:0-3256 GCA_963648625.1 Odoribacter splanchnicus | reverse complement strand
AGTGCCTCAAGCCACGTACTGATACAGCAAAGGAATCCATCGACATGATTCTGTACCACGGAAGCGATATGGCCGCAGACAAGCCCAGGCTTGCTACGCATATCTTTGCAGTCCCAAAGCCTATGCATTCAGTATGTGCAAAATTTGCACATACTGAAGTTGCCGGGCCAGGCAAGCGCTAAAATACGAAGACAGCCTTCGACATGATTCTATACAAAAGAAACAATATCACCGCAGAAAAGCCCGGGCCTTGTGCGCATATCCTTGCAGGCTCAAAGCCTATGCATGGCTGGACTTTGTCTGTGCCAACCGCCAGGGGACGTATCAGGGAATGCAGTATGATCTCATCTACGGCGCAGTAGCCGATGATGACGTGTACAGGACGCTCGCCCTCTATATGGCGGACATACTGGACAGGGAAGAGACGCTGAAAAGGCTCAAAATCAAAAAGCTCTTCAGCCAGCTGGTATTTGCAACTGAGAAATCACTGCAATACCTGCATTTTGAGGGGAGCAGGACAGTATGAACATGGACAAAGACCAGTTCAGCGCCATGCTGGCAGTCATCGTGCCGCCGGTTATTGAGCAGATCACAAAGAACAGCAATATGGACGATGCCACGGCTATCTCAAGCTTTTACCAGTCCAAATTGTACCAGGAACTGTCGGATGAAACATCAAAGCTCTGGCACTACGGCCCCATGACGCTGTACACCATGTACCAGGAAGAACTGCTGACAGGATCCTACGAGTACCCAGAGGAGGCGTGATGACCAGGGAATCAGTATTTCTGATCTGGTGCATGGAGCGCTACCGCTATTTCAAAGGGCTTTCCGGAGCTGACGTGGCAAGGATCTTTGAGCAGCACGGAGTCTTTGCCTATATCACCAGGCATTTCGAGGCCCTGCACACGGAAGGGGACCTGTGCATAGTCCGGGATATCGACGACTATATCAGCAGCAGGACGGAGAATGCTGCGGACTGATGCCAGCCGGCTTGACCTGATGCTGGCTCTACTTTTTGAGTGCGGCAACTTCCTTAGGGCTCAGCTCGCGCACTTCCCCCGGCGCAAGACGCCCTAAATGCAGGGAGCCCTCGGCTACTCGTTTCAGGCGCAGGACTGTGAGCCCTGTATCACGGCACATGCGCCGTATCTGCCTGTTTAAGCCCTGATGCAGTTCAAAGGTCAGCTCTGTCTGTCCTTTCAGCGGAACAGCATCCACAGGGCAGGGGGCCACTTTGTCGCCCTCCTTCAATGTCATGCCGCCGCGCAGGGTTGCGAGCACGTCCGGGGAGACTGATCCCCGCACCAGCACGTGATAGACTTTTTTCTGGTTATGGGACGGATGCGTCAGCCTCTGTGCCAGGGCGCCGTCATTGGTCAGCAAAAGCAGCCCTTCCGAGAAATAGTCAAGCCTGCCCACGGGATAGAGCCTGAGAGACCTGTAGCGCTCCGGGACATATTCAAGAACTGTCGTGCGTCCCTGCGGATCCCTTGCTGTGGAGACAACCTGCACAGGCTTGTTGAGCATAAGCGTGACAAGCCTTTCTTCTGTCCTGACCGGCTGCCCGTCTATGCAGACAGTCTCCCTGTCCACCCTGTCGCCTGCCGTGGCACTTCGTCCGTCTATAGTGACACGCCCCTCTGCAATAAGCTCGTCTGCCCGCCTGCGCGAGCAAAAACCAGTAGAGGCAATGTATTTGTTGATGCGGACAGACATTTCTTCCTGTGCTGCACCTGGCCTTGCAGAAGAAGCAGCCTGGCCGGCAGGCTTTCTGCGATCCTGGCTGTGCATGCCCTTTTCATAGGATAGATCATGCCTGCGTCCGTCAAACGATCCGCCTGATTTTCTGCTTCTCCCGGTCATACTGCCTCCGTCCGGCACATTCTGATTCCTCTTTGTCCCTGTTCCCCGGACAAAAGCCAGGGCAGGGCGGAAAATCTGGTTGTGTTTTACTCAAGCCCGGGCTAGAATGCAAACCTGCACAGAATAGAGCGGCATCGGCGAGAAAACTGGAAAAATGCAGGACATATCCGCCATGCCGGCAGACACACGACAGGCATGGCCCTGGTGCCGTCCGGCACGAGGACTCTCAGGAAGGGAGAGAAAAGCATGATAGTCCTGACCGCTGAGGCTTTGAGAGAGCATACTGAAGGCTTGCCCGGCATCAGAAGCTATAAAAGGCGCTTCTGCTTTGACAAGTTCCGGGACCTGGTAGTCAGTACCAGGGACATGAAGGTTGTTGCCCTGCACGGCCTGAAAAACACAGGGAAGAAAGTCCTGATGGCCCAGCTTGTCATGGACATTGGCCGGTATGACCAGATATGCCTCATCAAATGCACGGCTGACGACAAAATGGAAGATTTGCTGAATGCCATCGAAAGGCATGCCGGCTGCGAATACTTCTTTGTCGATGAAGCTACCGCCCTGAAGGATTTCAGCAGCCAGGTTTCCTGCCTTTCAGATATTTACAGCGCAGGCCGCCGCATAGTCCTCACCGGAACAAATTCACAGGCTTTCTATATTGCCAGCCTGTATGAGCTGTATGGAAAGATCCATATGATTCGTACCACCTGGATTTCCTATAAGGAGTACAACTTCCTTTTAGGCAGAAGCCTGGAAGAGTATATACAGCATGGCGGAACTCTGACACCTGATACTGATTTCTGCAGCTGCACGGCAGGAAGCGTATATGCCATGAGCGCCATTATCTCAAACATACTCCACAGCCAGGATCTGACAAGGAGAGATATTTACGGCGTATTTGCTTTCTACAGGTACAAGAACAAGCTGAATGAGTTCCTTGGCAAGTTCCTTGAACTGTACAGCAGCCAGCTTGCCATACAGGTAATAAAGCACTGCATGGGCAACTGCAATGCCTCTGGCAAAAACTCAGACAGGGCCGCATTCTGCAAACTGCTCAGCACAATGAAAGATATTTCCATAAAGGAAGGAATCATTGATGTTTTTAATTTATACGGCAAGGGGTTTGAAAGTGAGGCTGACGAAGGCATTGCCTATGCAAGGGCATATCTAGAAGCATCTGATGTAATGTATCCTGTTCCTGATACGGATGAAGCAGTCTTTACCCAGCCAGGATTGCGCTACAGCCTGTGTACAGCCCAAATCAGATTCCTCATGAAAGACTGCAATAAATGCTTTTCAGAGGAACAGCTTAACAAGTTGTCAGTACTGCTTGAGAAAGAACTCAGGAAAAGACTGCTGGAAGACATTGTCTGGTGCCAGCTGTTCAGAG
>CAVJEZ010000225.1:0-3267 GCA_963648625.1 Odoribacter splanchnicus | reverse complement strand
CATTGCTGCGAACATCAGGCCGCACGCCATGGCCGATATCAGGGCATAGAAACCGTAGCCTGTCCGGATGTGGTTAGTTCTAAAGTGCCCTGCACGATAGTTCATTGCTTTATGCACTCCCTTGCTGAAACTGAAATACCGGCGATGTTGCAATGCCGTTATTTCAATTTGAATGACGAACTTGAAATAACGGACAGATAACGCCTGCCTTATTTCAATTTAGACAGAGGAGCAAGTCTGTGTCAGGGAGCGGAATACCCAAAGATGACAGGGGCATTCTGTTTATATGAGTATAAATCTTGAAATAGCACATAATATCACAAAGTGAACACGCAAGTATTGCGTGTTATCTGATTATTAAACACGCAATAGTTGCGTGTTTCTATTGCGTATTTCATTTTTTTACGATAAAAAGACTATTGCGATTGTTGCGAAAACTTGTAGAGTAATGCTTATGAGATACTATGTAACGGCTGATGTCCATGGTTACTTCAGCGAATTAAGTGAAGCTCTCACCGAAAAGGGCTACTTCTCCGATACTGATCCGCATAAATTGATTATTTGTGGCGATCTTTATGACAGAGGGACTGAAGCGGTATCCTTGCAGGAGTTCGTCCTTGACCTGCTTTCAAAAGACCAGATAATTCTTATAAGAGGCAACCATGAGGATTTGGCACTGAATCTGCTGAATAACTGGAATACGGGCAGCTATAATCTCTACCATCACCACACAAACGGAACCATTGACACAGTATGCCAGCTGACTGGCAATACCCTTATGGAGATAGACTCAGATCCCCAAAAGGTCGGACGAGACTTTTTGCATAACCCGTACATTCAGACTATTATTCCGGCTATGGCAGACTACTACGAAACAGAGCATTATATTTTTACACACGGCTGGATTCCCTGCACACCGATTAGCATCAGGCCATATGCAAAAGAATATGTCCCGGTTGAAAACTGGCGTAATGCTGACAGTACCGCCTGGGATAAAGCCCGCTGGATTAACGGGATGGAGGCAGCCCATGCCGGTGTAGTCATTGATGGGAAAACTATTGTTTGTGGTCATTGGCATTGTTCATTTGGTCATGCCAATTATGAAGGTGAAGGCGGAGAGTTCGATAACAATCCCAATTTCTCTCCATACTACGCAAAAGGAATCATCGCACTTGATGCATGTACACCTGTTTCCCGCAAGGTTAACTGCATAGTAATCGAGGATTAGGGCTCTTCGTGATGTCCTGCGGGTAAAGCCTGAGCAGTCACACAGGTGCGCACATCCGGAGACACTTTGCTGCCACACTTTGCTGCGAACATCAGACCGCGCGCCGGGCCGGTATCAGGGCACAGAAGCCGCAGCCTGTACGGATGCATGTGTACAGTGTTCTTTGGACATATCAGGTGTCCCTGCGAAGGATGGCGAGACTGTCCTCGCAGGCGAACGTCCTGTTTCTGGCATTGCCTGCGGACTGTTTCAGAATTCCTGCACCGCAAAGCCTTTTTACTGCGGCAGAAACAGTGTTGAAGCAAAGCCCCGGGGATGCAGCTGTCTTGCCAATTTCGATGACCGGATTCCTTTCCAGGCAGTCAGACACCAGCCGTGCATTTTTTGCTGCCCGTCCCATCCCGGCAATGACAGCGGCATTTTTGTCATGCAGGCGGGCCAGTTCATCTATGGCTGATATGGCATCATCCGCCGACTCAGCCAGAGCCTGAAGGAAGAATTTCACCCACTGCTCATAATTTCCGGTCCTGCGCACTTCTGTCATGCGGTCATAATATTCTGCACGGTTCCTTTTGAAAAAGCTTGAGACAGGCAGTGCAGGCGTGGAGAGGATCTTCTTCTCCAAAAGATACAAGGCAATCAGCAGGCGGCCGATGCGGCCGTTGCCGTCCGGAAACGGATGAAGAGTTTCAAACTGATAGTGCACCAGTGCGGCCCGGATCAGGACATCAGGATTGTCTCCGGCATTGATATACTTTTCCAGAGCATACATAGCCTCTGCCATGTCACCGGGAGACGGAGGAATGTATATGGCGTTCCCCGGCGTACTGCCCTGGCCGCCAATCTGGTTTTGGGAATGCCGGAATTCTCCCGGACTTTTTTCCTGCCCCTGCCCCGCTGTACTTGTACCGTCCATTAGGACAGCATGGATCTCCTTAATCAGGCGGATGCAAAGAGGAATATCTTTCAGCCGCTTAACGGCAAATTCAGCCGCCCTGATGCAGTTTGCCACCTCTGCGGCAGCACGGTCTGTACTGGCTGCAGGCAGGGGATTGAAGACATCTTCCAATGCCGCCTTAATCCCTTCAGTCTGCGAGGACAGAAGGGCCTCTTTCCGTACAAGCATGGATACATAAAAACCGGCATTGTGTGTACGTGTTGCAACGCATTCCAGAACAGCTAGCCGTGAATGGACCCTGACCAGAAGGGCAGTCAGGTCCTCAGTCATTATGACAGGCGGTACAGGCGGCAGCGGGCTGGGTACAAAGAACTGGTATGCAGTCTCCCCGGAGCGGCTTGTCCTGAAATGCCCTGCACGGTTGTTCATTGCTTTATGCACTCCCTTGCTGAAACTGAAATAGCGGCGATGCTGCAGTGCCGTTATTTCAGTTTGGGTGACTAACTTGAAATAACGGACAGATAACGCCTGCCTTATTTCAAGTTAGGCAGAGGAGCAAGTCTGTGTCAGGGAACTGAATACCCAAAGGACTTATCTGGAAAGCCGGGCAGAGGCATGCCTTCACTCACCCCTTCGCAAAAACAGAGTGCCTGTCCCTGGCATCCGCCCTGCACTTCAGGCTCTTTACCCTGCTGAAACCCCAGCCCCCTTCACGCAAAAAGAAGGCCTCCTTTCCCTGTGCACTGCATGGTGGTTATCCATGCCGCACAAGAAAAAGGAGGCCTTTTCTATTTGTCCCGTTCCTGTCAGGGAACAAGGCTTCTGTCACTCGTTAGAACTCATATATGATATTGCAGGTTCCGGAGACGCCGCGCTTCTTGCCAACCGAGCCCTGCACGCCCAGGTTGAACGAAAGCGGAAGCGTTTCAGTGGGCTTCATGGCAATGCCAAGCTCGCCTATGCCGGTACCGCCCTCGTAGCTCGGGGAATTGATGTCATAGCCGTAGACTGTTGACTCGCAGGATCCGGCAAATTCATGCTCGTAGGCTACGCCCACATAGGGCTTGAAGCGCTCTGAGCCCGTGTAGCTGTAGCGCACGCCGGCACGGATGCGGTTGGAGTGCATGTCGTCAAAGTCGTA
>CAVJEZ010000224.1:0-3270 GCA_963648625.1 Odoribacter splanchnicus | reverse complement strand
CGACAACGGCGTGCCGGTTGTGGAAATGGAAGGCGAGAGCCCTGCAAAGGACGCCTTCATGGCCGTGACAAAGAACATTGTCGCTGAGTGCGACAAGCTTGCGGCCGCAAAGTAGTCCCCTTAAAGTATATATGTGCAAAAAGGCAGCTGCCCTTGGAAACAAGCCGCAAGCTGCCTTTTTGTTTGGGCAAAAAAAATGCTGCGCACAGGCCGCATATTCCCTGTTCTTCATGCTACTGCTTCATGGTCCTGCCTGCACAATGGCTGCGGGAAGCGGCCGGGAATATAGTACAATAATTTAAACTTGTTATGCCGGACTTGTCTTTCATGCCAAAAAAAGGCAATACTTTCCTGCGTTGCAGACAGGCTCCGGCATGACCTGCATTGATTTGCAGGATGTTATGCCATCCGCCTGCCTTTTTCCCTTAACCCTGTATCCCTGCGTCCTGCCCGGAATCCCAAGCCTATGCTTACCCTAGCAACCAAAATAACGCTTGTGCGCATCATTCTTGTGCCGCTGGTCGTGCTCCTGCTCTACTTTGAGAGCCGGACTAACTGCATCCTGGCCACGGCGGTCTTTGCCCTGGCCGGCATAACCGACTGGATGGACGGCTATGTGGCCCGCAACCAGCACATGGTGACGAACATAGGCAAGTTCCTGGATCCCCTGGCTGACAAGCTGCTCATTTGTGCCGTGCTCATCATGCTGGTGGAAAACCACTGGGCGCCTGCCTGGGTCTGCATCATTATCGTCTGCCGCGAGCTTGTCATAACCGGCCTGCGCACCATTGCCATTGACGAGGGCATTGTCATGGCTGCGGACAAGTACGGCAAGCTCAAGACTGTCCTGCAGATAGCAGCCATAATGCCGCTGATGCTCCATTACGAAACATTCGGCATCAACGTGCACCTTGTAGGCACTGTGCTGCTGTACCTTTCCATGGTCATGGCGCTCTATTCCTGCTGCAACTACTTCAATACCTTCTACAGGCAGTTCTGCGCAAAGCATGCGCAGGGCCGGGACAGTGCACAGTAACATGCGCCATATGTTTTCAGCAGGCTTTAAGCCTTTGCACGGCAGCATGGAGCTGTCCCTTGCAGCACGGCCTGCAAGGCATCAGGGATAGGGCATGGCCAGCCGCGTCGTTGTCTTAATCATCTTCATCATAGTCAATACGACCTTTACGTATCAGGCTGTATGGGGGAAGAAGGGGCTTCTGGAACATGAGGCCGTAGTGGCCCAGTACAAGGAGGCCCAGGAGAGGTGTGCCAGGCTGGACAGGGAGAACAAGGCGCTCAGCAGGGAGATACGCCTTTTGCAGAACGACAGGCCGTATATAGAAAAAATGATACGCGAGCGGCTGCGTTTTCTGCACAGCAACGAAATTCTCTATATTTTTGGCGATGAAGACGAATCTGCCGGTGGAAACCAGGCAGACAGGAGCAAGCGTGAACGATAAAAGCATATGGTACAGGGAAGTCCTTGAAATAGAGCCGCAGTCAAGGCTCTTCTACCCGCTTGCCAGGATGCTGGCCGCCGAGGGCTCGCTGGCAGAGGCAAGAGCCATTCTTGAAAAGGGCCTTTCCTGGCATGTCCATTACGTGCAGGCCCGCATGCTTTTGTGCGAGGTTTTGCAGAAGCTTGGGCTTGCGGAAGAAGCCGAAAAGCAGTTTTCCCTTGTGGCAGGCGAGCTTGAGGGCAGCGCCTCCTTCTGGCAGGCCTTTGCGCAGACTGATGCCAAAAACAGGGACGAGTCCCTTGTCAGGCGCCTGCTGGCCCTGGAACTGCGCCATGTCCCTGTGGAGTTTTCAGACATTGTCAGGCGAGGGCTGGACAGCCTTGAAAAAGAATACGGGCTTGAAGCAGGCAGCGCACTTACAAGGACTCATGCAGCCACAGAGGCCGGACCACATGCAGCACCAGTCGCTGAAGCGCAGGCACGCCCTGCAACAAAGGATACTGCGGCTGAGGCTCCCCGGAAGGAAGGCACTTGCACAGGCAGGCCCCAAAGCCAGCCTGTCTTTGCCACGGCAGCATCTGCCCAGGCCGTAAGCTTCACAGCCTCACCTGTGGTCCCGCACGCCGTTACCTGCTCTATCCTGAACCCCATACGGCAGGCAGCCAGTCATGCTGCCCAGCAGGCCGTGGTGAACAATACGCCCCTGAATACTGTCCTGACAGCGCCCCAGGCTGAAAGCCCTGCCGCTGCCGCACACGAAGCCCGGGGCGCAGAGCCTAATGCCGTGCCTGGCAAGGCAGCCGGCATGCAGGAGCCCGCAGCGGCAGATTTTTCTGAACAGCCAGATGAAGAGCCGCAGGGCTGGCCGCCCAAGACCAGGTCAATGGCCGAGGTCTTTGTGGAGCAGGGCGAGTATGCCGAGGCCGTTTCCATCTATCACGACCTCATAGCCAGGGCCGGGACACAGGAAAATGCCGCAGAGCTTCATAAGAGGCTTTTGGAAATCGAGGCCATGGCCGGCCTTGAGCCTGCGGCAGCAGTACAGAATCCCCTGGTCCTTGAAGAATCAAACGACGCACCCGATGATGCAGCCAGAGAGCCCGTGCAGGACGCCCCGACAGCAGCACCTGCCGCCCATGATGCATCAGGAGAACTGCTCGGCCTGCTTGAAAGTCTGGCAAGCCGGGTAGAAGCCAGGGTACGCTGACAGTAGACTTTCAGTCCCGATAGGGAGTATACATCCTGCATTATACGTTGCCTGAAGCGTGCAGGAGATGCTGATTCCATTCAGGAAGCGGCATTGCTGTCACCAGGCTTTGCTGACACCACCACCAAGGAGATAATTGTGGCTTTACCCATAAAACGGTTCCTGCCCCCTGTTCTGCTGGCAGCCTCGCTGACCCTGAACTTTGGCTGCTCCCATTTCCAGGCAACCAAGAATGTCTGGAAGGGCACCAAGGAGCTGTGGTACGAATACATGAGCCCGCCGGCCAGTATTGATTACAGTGATGTCAGTACGCTCTCGCCGACGGCCCAGGCATTAGTGAACGGCATGATGGGCATAGACAAGGAGCTCACCAAGCTTGAGCGCCTGATGAACAACGCCGACCGCACGCCTTCCCGTTCCTGGGCAGAGCAGTTCTTTGTGACCGTGCCCTGGGTGGACGGCTTTGCCGGCGTCCGTGCAGACGGAAGCCTGCTGGGCAACATACCCGCCCCTGGCAAGACGCCCCTCACAGTGGACTGGATTCCTTTGCTGTACGAGCCCGAGAAGCAGTCTTCAAGGGATCTGCGTGCCGATGTCCAGCCT
>CAVJEZ010000223.1:0-3300 GCA_963648625.1 Odoribacter splanchnicus | reverse complement strand
TATGGAACCTCTTTCTTTGCGTACAGTCCTCATCGTGACCAAGGCCCGTGTGCCTGAGGCTGCCAGGCTTGGGCAGACACTGTCCCACTGGATGCTGAACCACTGCCAGACAGTGCACGTCGTGGTGGCAGAGCAGAGCTCGCCCCACTATCAGGATCCTGAGCTCGATCTGGTGATCATCCTCGGAGGAGACGGAACTATCCTGGGTGTGGCCAGGCGTGTCTTTGACCGCAAGATACCCCTTGTCAGCATCAATTTCGGGCGGGTCGGCTTTTTGTCCGATATAGAGCCCGACAACTGGGAAGAGCAGCTCACAAAGATTTTGCAGGAGGGAAACGTATACCGCTCCCTGGCCGGCCTGCGCTGGAAGCTGTACCGCTTCGGGCATCTCATCCATTCCGGAACTGCCGTCAATGACCTGGTCATAGGCCGTTCGGGCATGGCGCGCCTTGTCTATGTGGACATCTCTGTCAATGGCGAGCGCATGGGCGATGTGCGTGCCGACGGCTTTTTGCTGGGCACGCCCATGGGGAGCTCCGGGTACAGCATCTCTGCAGGAGGCCCGCTTTTGCAGACCTCGCTCAATGTGGTGAACTTTGTGCCGGTCTGTCCCTTCCTCAATATCATTCCGCCCATGGTATTTGACTGCCACACCGTCTTCCGCTTCCACATGCTGCCGGGCACAACGGACAGCTATCTTACCCTGGACGGCCAGGAAGGGCATATCATCCAGACCAACGACATTATAGAGGTCGAATGCTGTCCTGACTGCGTGCGCTTTCTCGGGCGCGGCATATCCCTGGTGGAACGCATCCGGACGCGCAGCTTCATATTGCAAAACCCGATGGACAAGGCGGTAGCAGAGCCAAAGCCGCAGGAAGAGGACTAGGGCAGCAGGGAAGGGCAGGCTGACCTGCCTTAAAGCCTGCAGCCTGTCTGGGAGCATGCCTGGGATCCGGTTTGGGATACCCGGATTCTTTGCTTGTGCGATGCCGCGGAATGGCATACCCTGCAACAGACAGAAAAACTGCCCCGGAATTCAGGAGCCTGAAGCCGTATGAAACTCGATTATCAAAGGGTATGCGACATCCATCTCGATACCTGCGACAGCAAGTCCTTTGTGGAAATTAACAGTTTTCTTCGTGAAAACAACCTGCTGCGTTCATTCAACCCTGAGTCTGTAATCAGCTATGAGCAGCTGAGCTTCATGGTCAGCCTGGATCGCGACCAGATTTATGTGCCCTGCTCGGACAGGGTGTTTTTTGAGCTCATGCAGCAGGAGTACACGCCATTTTTGAAGAGCGAGTACCGCAGGGTATGGCGCAGGACCATGCGCGTGCTTTCCTCCCTCTCCCTGGACAAGGACAAGAGAAAGCTTCTGCATGACTTTTGCCGCATGCGCCTCAACAGGGTGGCCCTTTTTCATGACATCATTCCGTCCAGGCTTTTGAAGCGCCTGACCACGTACCTTATCAATTCCATCTCCAACAACCTGGACCCCTGGACGGCCAGGAAGGCCGCCATTATTGCAAGGCAGACCAGCATGGTGCAGAGCAAGGGCATGAAGTCGCTTGTTGACGAAATGCCGTCCATGGAAGGCGTGAAGGGGATACGGGCTGCACGCCATGTCCTGAACAAGGCAAAGTTTGTCCGCCTGGTCTGCCTTTCTGCGTATGCAGCGCAGTGGAAGGGGGATCTTCCTGACAGCGATGACGTCAGAAAGGCCTTTGCAGAGGCCGAAACGGCCATGGCGAATGTCTGGGACAAGAATTGCATCCTGAACGGCGGCAAGCACGGGACAGTGATGATCCTGTGCGACTCAGTGGAAAATATGGCCTATGACCTGCTTATGGTTGTGTTTTTCCTGCGGCGGGGGCAGAGGGTCATCTACGCTGTCAAGGACGGCTTCTGCTACGATGCCCCGACCATGGCAGACCTGCAGCATGATCCGACCATCACCCAGGTCCTGCCGTCCTTTTATGTGTGCCAGGACTCCTCCCTGTCAAAAAATGCCCTGCTGCAGCGTTTGCGGGAATGGCGGCTGATGGTGATTAGCGACGGCACCCGCGAGCCCCTCAACCTGCTGCGCGTGTCTGTTACTTTTGCCAGGGCCTGGAAGGAAGCAGATCTTATCCTGGGGCATGGCCGTGACACCATGGAAATCCTGGCCGGCACCAGCCATGAATTTACGCGCGACATCCTGTGCTGGGATGTGGACAGGCAGACTGGAGCCCTTTCCGTCCGGTTCCGTCCCCACTCTGCCGGCGTGCGCAAATTTTCAGACCTCGACCTGCAGGGCTATGCCGACGGCATTATCAAGCAGATGCGCGAGGCAAGGTCCCAGGGGCGTCCTGTCATATTCTATTCCTGCATCATAGGGTCCATACCTGGCGAGACCCAGACGGCCTTAAAGCTTGCCAATGCTATTGTCGGGAACATGCGCAGGCAGAGGCCCACGGCATTCATTATCAATCCGGCCACGCACTTTGTGGAGGGCATGGATGCCGATGACCTGATGTATATGTGGGAACAGGTCCAGAGAAGCGGCCTTATCAACATCTGGTATTTCCAGACAGCCGAAGACATAGAAGAGGGCTTCAGCCTTTTGGGCGAGCCGATCCCCGAGTGCTGGATCGGCAAGGATGCCTCCTATTCAACAGGCTGCACCAAGGAAATGGGCATAGCCTTGGACATGCAGAAGCAGAACAGGGAGATGCAGATCTTGGGACCGGATCCGTCCAGCTTCTTCAGGCGCAGCGAATACGGCGTGGGAAAATACTTTGATGCCTCGCTGAGCCATGGCTAGGAGCTGTGCTGACTGCATGATTGCGGGGCTTGCTTCCCAGCATATCCTTCACGAACTGCGTTTTCCATGGCAGACAGTTCGCCGTCAGTCAGAAAGCTGAAATGTGATTCCCGCTTTCCCGCCGGAAGGCGGCCGTTGTTCTGCAGGCAGAACTTAATGAAGAGGTCAATCAGGCGGTCAGGTATGTCCGCAATTTCCTGGATTTCCTGTTTTGTCCTGTCGTACTTCGCCAGAAAATCGAGTTCTTCAGTCAGTTCATGCTCGATGGCAAGCCTGATGAAGTCATACAGTGCTTCAGCCTGGGCGGTCATGTCGATGTACCTGTACAGAGGGGCTGTGTCATTCAGCACGGTCATCTGCCCTGTCTCGTCCAGCTCGTATTCAGCCAGGCTCAGCAGGGGTTTGGAGAACGCTTCCAGAGAGTGATCGTACAGCTCCGGATTTTTCAGCATGGCAGCTGAGACAGGGAACATGATTCCTTCAGGGACCGCTCC
>CAVJEZ010000222.1:0-3324 GCA_963648625.1 Odoribacter splanchnicus | reverse complement strand
GTATAATTGCCTATCACAAGATAAGAGTGCGTACAAATTTCATGCGGTGAAAGTACTTGCATTGATGATGTAAGAACTCGATATTTTCCATCCCTAGATGGTTCTCCAGCATGTTCTGCTCCTGTCTGGCTAACCATTACCTTAAACGAATTAAGCCATTCATGTCCTTTTGCTATTGACTGTCTTGATACATATCCTTGTCCTGCACTTGAAAATAATGTTATGCTTTGAGTATCAGTTTTTATATCTGAACCTCGTTCCTTTGTTGACAACCCAAACGGACTGATTGAGCTGACTATGTCTGAAAGAGACTCTTCTTTTTGTACCTTAATTTTGTGAATGATATTAACGGCCTGGTTATATCGAACAAGAGTTGGAAATTCATCAAGAGAACGTACAGTTGTGTTCTCCTTGCCATCCATAATGGTTGTAAAACGACAATCACCTTTGTGGTCTCTGTCCCATAAAAAATAGCAGACTCCGCCACTTATGCTTAACCCAGAAAAGCAGTCCTTTGCATTTGGATAATCCACAAGATAGCGGATTTTATTGTCTTCCAGCATAGTTGCTCTGAAATTGTCCATCCCCATGCCGCCGGCATACCATCTTGCTGGAATAATCATTGAGAGATATCGCGGCTTCAGTTTTTTTGCCTGTTCTACGAAAAGGTTATAAATGGGCTTGGCCTGCCTGCCTGAGCCTCCTGTTTCTAACTGGTACGGAGGGTTTCCTATAATCACATCAAACTTCATCTTGAAAATATCCTCCGGCTTGGTGGTGTGGATCATCTCATATGCGTGGGTTTCCAAGTCCTTCTCTCGCTTTTGGGATCCGTACTCCTTCTGTGAAGCACCACAGAATTCGCATTTCCCATCTTTCCAGCGATGCCGGATGCTCTTGTAGCGGATATTGCCCTGTTCGTTGTTAAAGTGCGTAACAGAATATTTGCTGTCAGCCTCTTTTGAACAGTAGACACTCCGGCGGGATAGAAGACTGGTTAGTGTCGTAATTGCAATGCCGAATAGCTGCTTCTGGAAAATATGGTCAATACGTTCCTGCAAGTCGGGAATGACCGGTTCCAGACCTTTCAGCAGCCGCTTTGCAATTTCGCGCAGAAAGATACCGGATTTGCAGGCAGGATCAAGGAACGTTGTCTCCGGATTGGAAAACAATTCCTGCGGCAACATATCCAGCATAGCATTTGCTACATTGGGTGGCGTGAAAACCTCATCGTTGGAGAGGTTGGCAAGGCAGGACAATACGTCCGGGTTGTATGTCGAAACATGTGTCGTATCAGTCATACTGTACCACTCTCCTGTAAATTTGTCAGCGTACACTTCCGCCTAATACTAAAATAAATATATGAAATTATTGGCTATTTTATGGTGTGTCCGGCAATGTGGTCTTCATGCCTTCTAAAAATTTGATCCGGCATATGGACACAGCCCTGATTTGACTGCCTTGACCAAAATCTTGTGTATGGTTGAACGGAAATACCTGAATATCCTTTATATTACGCAAATTCATGCAACATTGTATAGGGCACTGGCTCATATTCATGTACAAGACCGGAACTGTCTGCCGGCTTCGGAGGTGTTTCAGACAGGCCAGGTAGCATGGGAAACCTGTCTTCAGGAGCTATAAGCCCTGGCAGCAATGGAACGCTGTTTTTCTTTTTTTCAACGATAAGCTTGCTGAGCTGATAGTCACGGCGTCTGAACAGGCCGTTCTGGGTAAGCGTCCACTCGGGGAAGACGATGGGGGAACCTCCTTTCAGCAGCATGGTGAGCGTGTCACCGCAGACGATGTTTTTGCCAAGGATAAAACGGACGGCATCACGGCTAGCGCTGTCTGCCTGCTCTTTTGCAATGTCTGTGTATTCTTCATCCCAGAGATCAAAGAGATGCTTTCTGCAGGCTATGACATTGTCCAGCATGAGATCGATGCCGTAAACGCTTGATACGGCCAGGATGGAATGCAGCTCATAGCCGGATAGATCTTCGCCATAGACTTTTCTGGCCTGGGCCAGCTTTCGTCCAAGAATTTCTATAAGAAAGGCGCCTTCTCCGCAGGCAGGTTCCAGAAAACGTGACTCAATGCGATCACATTCTTCTTTGACCAGATCGCACATGGCCCTGACTTCCCTTTCGGCAGTAAAGACCTCCCCAAAGTCAGCCACGCGCTGTTTCTGCTTAATCTGCTGTATGCTCATGCAAGCTTCTCTCTTACGAAATATGTGCGGTACGGCGGTGATGCGCAATCATGCTCACTCATGCGCAATCATGCCTCGGATGCACAGCACTGTAGTCACTGCCTGGCCTTTTTCTTGCCAGACTGTTTTTTGCCTTTCTTCTGCGGTTCTGGCTTCGGCGGTGGCGGTGGTGTCAGATCCGGCGGCTCAGGTATGTATTTGGGGCCGCTCATCTTCAGATGCGTATTGCAGAACCGTATAAGTGCGGCTGCAAACTGCGTGTGTAGCTTCCTGCGGTCCTCTTCCTTGACAGAGAGACACAGGGCCGGCAGGGCTGAGGCCAGGTCTTCAGGGCAGGGAGCCAGCAGGGAAGCTTCTGCCGAGACAGCAAGGCGCAGGTGCTCAGGCGGAAGCTTGAAGCGCTTTTCCAGGCCTGCAAATTCAGGGGTATCCTTATCCGGCGTGACAAGAAGCAGTGCCGGGTAGAAATAGCGCAGCGAGTCGGCAGGAAAAAGCATGGGAAAGCCTGGCTTGACGGCACAGACTGCCTTGATGCGTCTGTCGGCAAGGCTTTTTTTCAGGGGCAGCCTGCCGCAGATGTCAGTCGTGATGCGGTCTTTTGCCCAGTTGTTGCAGTAGACATCCCTGCTTGATGCCTTGTCCGGGCAGTAGGAAGGCCACTGCGAGCATGAGGGCAGGGCCCCTCCCATGATGAGTGCCGCACTGGCCCCGTTTTCAAAGCCGACAATTCCGATACGTTCGGCATCAATGGCAGGAGCCAGGGTTTCACTGGCAAGCAGTATGTCTATAAGGGCGGACAAGTCTGCCACGCGTTCGGAAAAAAGTTCCCAGGAAAAGGCATGCGGCATATGGTCCAGATTGTCCCTGGGATGCGTGAGAGAGGCTACCACGTAGCCTTCTTTGGCAAGGTCCATAGCCGTATCCCAGGCGGAAAAGCGCGTGCCTGACGACGGGTGCGAGATCAGGATGAGCGGGAAGGTGCCCTCTGCAGGCTTTGCCCTGCGCACGGCTTTGAACCTCACAGGCAGATCCTGTATGGCCGATGCCTTTTTTTTCGATTCCGTCGGATACCAGACGGCAATGTCCATTCTTGTCCAGGTCTGGGTGTCGCA
>CAVJEZ010000221.1:0-3369 GCA_963648625.1 Odoribacter splanchnicus | reverse complement strand
GTTGGCAGACCGATATGCTGGTCGTCTTCCACATATTTTAAGGTGGCCTGGTCCAGCAGTTCCAGCGTACAGGGAACTACGTGGGCGGCGATCATGGCAGCCACTGCCTCGGAGGCGTCCTGGATGTCAGCAAATTCCGCTGTGATGGCGCGGGAGGCGCGCGGCGGGGGCACGAGCTTTAAGATGGCCTTGCTGATGATGCCAAGGGTGCCTTCGGAGGCTACCATGAGACCTGCCAGGTTAAAGCCGGTAACGCATTTGACGGTACGGGAGCCGGTTTTGACGAGGTTGCCTTCGTAGTCGAAGAATTCCAGTCCCATCACATAGTCTTTGGTGACGCCGTATTTCAGGCCGCGCAGGCCGCCGGCGTTTTCGGCAATATTGCCGGCCAGGGTGGATACGGCCATTGAGCCCGGGTCAGGCGGGTAGAAAAGGTTTTTCTGGGCAACAGCGGCAGCAAACTGGGCGGTTACCACGCCAGGTTCGACAACTGCATAGAGATCCTCGGAATTGATTTCCAGGATTTTCTGAAGTCCGTTGGTGAGGATGACAACGCTGTCGGTATTGTCGGGCACAGTGCCGCCGGAAAGGTTGGAGCCGGCACCTCTTACGGTAATGGCCAGGCCTGCTTCATAGCACTGTCGGACACATTCTCCGATCTGCTCTGGTTTCGTAGGACGAAGCACCAGCGACGGGATGCACTGCGGCAGAACTGCGCTGTCATAGGCATAACATTGGCGGTCTGCTTCACCGGTAAACACATTTTCCGGTCCAAGCAGGGCAGACAGGTCTTTAACCAGATTTTGACTGATCATAGGATCTCCTCCCAAAATGGATAGTGAAACCATAGTTGTATATCAGAGTACTATGATTTAATAGTAAATGAATTCTATCAAAAAGTGCAAGTGCTATTTTTAAGATCGCCCTAGTTTGCAAAGAAAAATTTTTTTCAGGCTCTTTCAGCCGGAAAGACTGTATGCTGATCAGTGTTACAACATTGGTACGTCAACCAGTAATACACGGAATGTTTGTTTTGCCGTCTGCTTCTAAATGGGATATTTATCACAAGGCGGGAGCTGGGATTTCAGCACCTGCACATTTCGGATTTCCAATGACATTTCTCTTTTCAGGACAAGTTATTCCTGCCCAGGCAGACCAGTCATACAGACGATACTGTCTGCTGACTGTCTGTAGGCATTCCGGAGGATGGAACAAGATGGCACAAAACAGCAACATAGTCCGGTCCGGGCTTCCGGACAGGGATATGACTCCGGATCCCTTTCTGGTTCTGAAAGAAGTATCAAGCTTTGACGAACAGGGCCTGACGGCAAAGGGCGTCATGCGTGGTGCGTGGTGGGAAGTTACGGAGGCTGCCGCCCAGGCATGCTGCCTGCATCAGCGCTGGCGAACGTTGTATTCAGACCATGTTTTTCTGCTTTCAATAGATCATGCCGTGTTTTCAGGGAAAGCCCCGTCAGGAGAACTGGATATCAGGGTATCTGTAAGCGGGCAGACAAAATATTCGGCTTCTTATGATGTATATAGTATTGTGCAGGACATCGACGGGCAGCCTTCAGGGGAGCACAAGTTCCATATACAGCTGACAGTAGGGCATAAGGCCTATGACATGGAACTTGGCAGGGAACGTTTGACGGAACACTACAGGGGGTATTGGCAATGCCTGACAAAGGGTCTGACAAAAGGCCTGACGAAAGGTCTGACAAAAGCATCGACAAAAGAAGCGACAAAAGAACTGTCAGATCCGCAATAGATGCGCTTCTGCACGAAAGAGAGCGTCTTGGCCTGCAAAGGGAGCACGTGCTTTGCTCCGATATGGCTGACGGGCCCTTTGTCAGTGAGAACGGCAGGCGTTTCCTGTCTTTTTGCTCAAACGACTATCTTGGCCTCTCGCAGGATGCGAGATGGCAAAAAATGGTCGCTGACTCTTTTGCAGAATGCCGGCCCTCTTCTTCCGCATCACGCCTTGCCGGAGGCTGGGACAGGCTTTCTGCAAAGGCAGAATCTGCGTATGCAGATTACTTTGGCTATGAAGACTGCCTCTTCTTTCCTAGCGGCTACCAGGGCAATTTTGCCCTGATGACAGGGCTGATACGCAAAGGACAGCCTGTCTTTGCAGACAGGCGTATCCATGCCAGTGCGGCCCATGCCCTTGTTGCAAGCGGCTGTACTCTGTACCCCTATGCCCACAATGACATGGAGCATCTTGAGCGCAGGCTGAAAACCCTTGAATCTGTCTGGCAGCCTGTTGTGGTGACAGAGTCGCTTTTCAGCATGGACGGTACCCTGACAAATGCAGCTGCCCTTGCCGTATTGAAAAAACGCTATGGCTTTTTTTTGATCGCTGACGAAGCACATGCCGCAGGGTGTTTAGGCGACGGAGGGCGCGGTGTTTTCAGCAGTGTTAAGGGGACAGCGGATGCAGTTCTTTGCACACTTGGCAAAGGCTTTGGTTTTTTTGGTGCCTTTGCCCTGCTTCCTAAAGGATTTGCTTCTGCCCTGCAAAATCTGGCCTCGGCTGTCATGCACTCTACAGCCCTGCCTCCGGCCCATGCTTCAGCCTGTCTGAAGCTTCTTGACCTGTTGCCCTGTCTTGAGCCTGAAAGGGCAAGACTGGCTCAAAACGCAAGGTTTTTCAGAGAAGAACTTAGCCGATGCGGCATACCCTTTCAGGGTAATGCCCATATAGTGTCAGTTCCTGCCGGTTCTGAAGCGCTTGCGCACAAATTATCCTGGCAACTCAGGCAGGCCGGAATTCTGGTCCTTGATGCCAGGTACCCTACAGTTCCTTTTGGCAAGGCTCTTTTGCGTTTCAGTATCACAGCCTTGCACGATAAAACTGTGCTTAAAAAGACTGTACAGACGCTGGCAGGATTGTGGAAGGATGCCGGAAACGCCATCTGAAGGCTTATTACGGCGTATACGTGTCCGCTATAAAAACAACAACGGGCACCGTTGTACAAAACAACAGTGCCCGCAGAACAAAAATCTGGTCTTAACGATTAGGCTTCGCCTTCGGCCGCAGTCTGCTTGCCGGTGCCCACCAGACCATACATGGTGGTGGAACCGGAAGACCAGTACTCAATGACACCTTCGCTGACGAGCTCGCTGAGAATCTTTTTCACTTCGCGGGGCTTTTTGTCAGGGAAGAGTTCGGTGAAATCCTTGAAGTAGTGCTTGGACTTGGTAGCAGCCTTCTTCTTCAAGTAGTCGATGATAACTTCTTTATCCTCGGCCATAGCTATGCTCCTAAAACGTGGCGGCAGTGACCTGCCGCCACTGGAAAACTGATAGTAGGATATTAGAACTTGAACTGGGTGCTCTGACGCCAGGTGTAGTAAGCAGGATCAC
>CAVJEZ010000220.1:0-3379 GCA_963648625.1 Odoribacter splanchnicus | reverse complement strand
GTGCACGGCTTGTGCAAAAAGTATATCGTAGCTCTAAAATAGGTTTGCCGATGTCAGCATACGACGATCTTTCTGCATTTAAGCTCTATCTGGCAGATGTTGGCATCTTGCGTCGTTTGTCTAGGCTTTCGCCGACTGTATTCGGTACTGGAAACAGCCTCTTTACGGAGTTTAAGGGGGCACTGGCTGAGAATTTCGTTTTGCAGTCGTTAATCTCCCAATTTGAGGTTATGCCCCGCTATTGGAGCCAGAATAATCCGCCCTATGAGGTGGACTTCCTTATACAGAGGGAGAACGATATCTTTCCAATAGAGGTAAAGTCAGATACCAATGTCAAAAGCCGCAGTCTCAAAAAATTCAAAGAGCTGTTCCCTGAGCAGTGCAGGCTTCGTATTCGTTTTTCCTTAGGAAATCTGGCACTGAACGATGACCTGCTCAATATCCCGTTGTTTATGGCTGATCAGACAGACAGGCTGATAGGGTTGGCCCTGAAGGCAAAATACGGAATATAAGGACGGCAGAATAAAGGAAGAAAGCTATGCAGAAGAAATTATATGTGGCCATGGTCGGGCTTCCGGCCTCAGGAAAGTCTACGCTGGCACGGAGAATACGGGACGGCCTGGGCGGCGAGGGCATACGCTGCGCCATCTTTAACAACGGGGAACTGCGCCGCCGTATTGCAGGTCCAAAATCCACTGAATCATCCTGGTATGCGCCGGACAATGCAGAGGGTCGCGAGCTGCGTGAAAAAATAGCCAGGCAGAACATGCTTGATGCCAGACAGTGGCTGAACGAAGGCGGCAATATTGCCATTCTTGACGCCACCAACGGCAGCCGCAGGCGCCGCCAGCTTATAGAAGAGACCTTACAGGACCATGACATACTCTTTGTGGAATGCGTCAACGAGGATCCTGTCCTGCGCCAGGCCTGCATACGCAGAAAGGCACAGTTGCCTGAATATGCCGGCTATACGGAAGAAGAGGCCGTACAAAGCTTTACCGCCCGCATTGAGTACTACGAGTCTATCTATGAACATGTAGGCGCAGAAAAGAACTGGATGCTGGTGGACACCATGGCCAACCGCATCCTGGCAGAAAATCCCCTGGACGGATCAGGCTATTACCCGGCCATACGCGAGCTTGCTGTCACAACCTGGGTAAAGCAGCTGTACCTGGTGCGTCACGGACAGACAGAGTTCAACATAGACGGGCGCATAGGCGGCGATCCGCTTCTGTCGGAAAAAGGTCGCAGCCAGGCAGAGGCCCTGGCCAGGCATATGGAAGGCGTCCCTATCGAGTATATCTTTACGTCTACCAGGCGCCGTTCCCATGAAACGGCCGGCTATCTCATCAAGTCAAGGCCTGGCGTGCATGTCCGCGCCCTGCCGGAGTTTGATGAAATCAATGCCGGCCAGTGCGAGAACATGACCTACGACGAAATACTGAAAACCATGCCCGGCGTGACAAAGGGACGGCACTCCGACAAGTTCAACTACAGCTATCCCGGCGGCGAAAGCTATGCCATGGTGATGCAGCGCGTGCTCAGGGGCGTGCGCAGGGCGCTCTTCCTGTCCGGAGGTGCTCCTACCTGCATCGTCGGGCACCAGGCCATCAACAGGGCAATCCTGTCGCTGTTTATGCGCATGCGCACTGAGGACATTCCCTACAGCTTTGTGCCGCAGAACCAGTATTACCACATTGAAAATACGACCAGGAGCAAGCGGATTGAACGCATTCCGTATGATTCGCAGTACAGGTGGTAGCAGGCCTTTTAACCTGCCATATGGTGCAGCCGCAGGATTTGGGAGGAAGCAGTCATGAAAGAACGGAACATGCCGGGACTGTCCGCATATGGTCTCATATGCGTACTGTTCATTCTGCCTGTCCTGTGGCTGGCAGAATGCAGGGCTGACACCCTGGACGCAGACAAGGGCACGTACAGGAACAGCCGCTACGGCTATGCCGTAAAATGGCAGGCAGGGCCGGCAGTGACAGAGAACGAGGACGGATCCGGCATACTTGTTACCGACAGCGAGCACGGCATGCAGCTCAGTGTCAGAGGCTCTCTCGGCAAAGGGACGTTCGGCCAGGGGATTGAATACGGCATCAGGGAATACTGCCTGCTCTTTACAAGCCTTCCTAAAGAGGAAGTGAATGAGGAAGAAGGCTGGTTTCTTCTGTCAGGGAAGGCAGGGCAGACTGTCCTGACCATAAAGGGCTATGTTGCAAAGGACAGGGTCTGCCTTTTGGAGCTTCGGTATCCTGCAAAGCATGCGGACATCTTTGAAGAGAAGTTTGCGCCCGGCGTCATCCGATCCTTTCGCCTGACACGGAAGTAGACGGCTGATAACGGCCTGCTTCCTGCATGGTCTGGTTCCGCATTTCGTATAGGAAGGGGTGAAAATGACTATTTGACAGGGCTGGCTTGTCAGGCCACATTGGCATCTGGTGCTGAAAATCTGCGAAGGATCAGGGCTGCCTGAGGGACAGGGGAGGAATTCTCAGTGAAAAAAGCTGTGTGGAAGCGCATCATGGCAAAGCCCGGCCTGCTGGCCTCAGCAGGCATCCTGTCTTTTCTGGCCTGCGCCGTCCCTGTGCAGGCTCAGGATAATGCGGAGGCCCCGGCTGTTGTAGAGAGAGTGCCTCTTGCCGACCAGCTTTTGCTGCTGAATGCCGTTTGTGCCATGTGGAGCGTGCACAACAATTTTACCCCGTGCCGTGGCGACATGGACATGCCCCTTGAAAACATGGTGTCGCCCGAGGCTGTTTTTGCGCATGTGGTTCCCGGACCAGAAGAGCGTTTTGACGGCGTGTACGAAAATTCAGGAGAGGTGTACATGGTCGGGACCTCGGAGGGCGTCCCCGTCGTTTCCGCAAAAGAGAGTTTCTATATCGTGGCAAGCAGGAAGAATGACGGGCACTATCATATCGACAAGCTGGATTTCTCCAGAATTGAGAGGTAGCCGTGAAACAAAGCATGGCAAAATTCGCTGCATTACTGCTTCTGTGGCTGGCCGCCCTTGTTTGTCCCGCACTTCAGGCTGGTGCCACGTCTGTGCCCGTGACTGTCCCGTCTGCAAGGGAAGAGCTTGTCATACGGAACAATGTCCTCAAACTTTGGGGAATGAGCTGGACAGAGGCAAGAGTTCTTGATGCAGAGGAGCTTAGCCTGATGACCATGCTTTTCCTTGATATTGCCTGCAAGGACAGCATCGGGGAGGAGAGATCCCTGTTTCCGCAGCGTTTTGAAGGTAAGCCGTCCCGGTTTACGTTTTATTTCCCGAGGGCGGTTGCGGACAGGGCAGCGTACAATATCTTTGGCGGACATCTTGATGCCGCAAGGCTGGCAGACGGCATATCCCAGGACAAAGACGGATATT
>CAVJEZ010000219.1:0-3393 GCA_963648625.1 Odoribacter splanchnicus | reverse complement strand
AACAGCACCTGCATGAAGTTGAGCTGGGTCTCGCCTATGCTGACACTCTTGAAAATATAGTATTGCAGGATGTCCAGGCCGCCGGGCAGGGTGCCAAGCCACAAGGACAGTGCCGAGAAGGCAAGCATGATGGCCACGGGAGCGGCCAGGGCCAGCAGGAAGCTGGTCAGCATGGTGCTGCTGTCTTCTTCCTTCAGCTCCTCGTTCATCCTGGAAATGATGGAGAGGAGGGCAATGGAGACCTCGATGGCAATGGCCAGGGAGGAGTACAGAAGATAGATGGCCATGCTGTAGAAATGGAAGCCGGCCAGGCAGACAATGAGGCAGGGCCACAGGACAAAGGGCTGCATGTCCATAATGACCTTCTCAAGGCGCATCTCGCCCAGCTCGTCAGTATTCTGTGTGCGCTTGCGGGCCCAGATGATATTGACGACCAGCCAGATGCTCCATATCAGCAGGGTCACCAGCTGCGGCAGGGGCATGTAGAGAAGCAGATAGGCAGCAAATGTCGGCGGCATAAGGGCCAGCAGCGGCGACCATTTTTTCGTTACTTCGGTGTATTTGATGCGCCGCAAATCCCATGCCAGGCTCAGCTGCCCCATGATGAGGCAGAGGTTGCCAAGGGCCAGGAAAAGCCTGAAAGGCTCAAGCGTCGGCGTATACGATGCCGTCAGCAGCGACAGGCCCATGACGTTCCAGGGCATGCTGAAGCGCTTGGTATGGCTCAGTATCTCGGGATATCCCTGCAGGACGCGGTTGCTTATCAGGATGAAAAGGCAGGTAAATGCCAGGAGGGAAATGCCGAAGCGGCTAAGGGCTCCCTGCCACTGGGACGTGGTCATGGGAATCTCTACATTCTTGCGCATGGACAGGCCTGCGGAGAAATAGCTCAGCTTCTGCGGCAGGGACTTCCATTCAGAAAAGGTCAGCCACGGGACAGGTCCCGAAGTGTAGTATTTGAGCCACAGCTCGGGAACATACTTGGTAATTTCCGCCTTTGTTTCCTTGGCACGGTTTACCAGGGCCGTTGTCGGGCCCAGGGCGCTTGCATAGCGGGCTATAATGGCAGTCAGCATGAAGCGGGCTGTGTTGATTTTGGTCAGGTATTCCTTTGTCTCGCCCATGTGGGCCAGGGAAAGGTCGCTCCATGTCTCCATGGAAGCATTGAGCTGGTCCAGAAGCTTTCTGGCATTGACCTGGGGTGCTGCGGCTGCCTGCATCAGCATTTCGGCAAGGTCACTGGCATTGCCAAGGCGGCGGCTGACAGCTTCAAGGGGACCTGGCCACTGCCTGAACTGGCCGACCATGATAATAAGCCTGCGTATGTCCTGTTCTGCAGAACGCAGCTGTTCAAGGGATGCCGTATCCTGAAGGAAGTTTTCGCTTAAGGCCATGGCATCCTGGATGACGGCATTGATGTGGCCGCGCTGGGACACCCACATGTCGTCGAGAACGTCGGCCTGGGAGAGCTCCTCTGCTTCCTTGCTCTTCTGTACGGTTTCAGCCTCTGCCTGTGCCTTTTCGCGCTCAATGCGCAGCATTTCGGCAGCCTTGGCCTCTTCCTCTTTTTCTGTCTTCTGCTCGGTCTGTTTGTTCCCTGCAGGGGAAGCAGCGTCCTTTTTGCCGGCATCCCCGGTCCTGGCGTCATTTTTTGGCTTGGCTGTATCCTTTGATTTGGCTGCATCCTGTTTTTTTGCATTCTGGGACGCATTTTTATCTGCGTCCTTCTGCACGTCCTCAGCCTTTGCAGGTGCATTGCCATCGGCAAGGGCAGGACGGATCATGACAGAGGAAAAAAGCAGGCACAGGGAAACACAAAGCACAAAGCTCATAAGGACAGAAAAAACCGGACTTTTTTGCTGTGACTGTGTCATGAAAGAACAGGGCATGCGGGCAACCTCCAAACCATGCTTGGTGAGCCTTGTTTTTTACACCATTGAAAGTTGCTTGCCTAGCACCTTTTGAGGCACATTTTGGGTCCGTGCATACTGGACGCTGTTCCTGGTACTCCTTGTTTACAAGCCTGTGACATGATAGAGAAGACAGCCAGCATACCAGAAATACCACAGGCCAATCCTGTCAGAAATCATATATCCGGACTCCCTCATCCAGCTGCCCAAATGACCAGCCTTCCGGCCAGGAGGATTTTATGAAATTGAAGAATCTCTTCGCCATTATTTGTACGCTTGCCGTCGTACTTCTGGCCGTGCCAGGCACGGTCCAGGCTGGTCCGTCATACCAGAGCATACGGACAGACAATCCAGCCGTAAGCTCATGGAGCGACGGCATAACCCTGTCCTTTGTGCTGGACGAGTCCAGATGCAAAAAACAGTACGGATCCTCCTGGGCGCAGGACTGTGCCTCGCCGGCACTGGGCAGCGTGGGCAGCGTGGCCAAAGGCATTGCCATGACCCCGCATACGCAGGGAGAATGGCGCTGGACATCGCCTTCCACCGTCCGCTTTACGCCTGCGACACCGAACGGCGCGCTCGCTCCGGAAACAAAATACACCATAGACTTGTCCGGGCTTGCCCTGCCCCAGAGAGTCCAGCTTTCTACCCTGAAATTCACCTATGCAACCCAGCCCCAGGCAGTAAACATAGGAAAGCAGCGCGTCTGGATTGACCCGTCCGCAGAAGGAAAACACGGCATCACCATACCTCTGACCTTTATCTGGCCGGTAAATCCCGCACAGATCGAAAAGCAGATAAAGCTTGCACCTGCCGAGGCTGATTCCGGCCTGCGCCTTGGCGAGCCGCGCTTTTCCTGGAGTGCGGACAAGGCCAGCGCCGTGCTCAGCGTCCGCATCCTGAACATGCCTTTTGATACCAGCCGTGCGGCACTTTCTTTAGGCGGGCTTGCCACATACGTTACGGACAGTGACAACGAGCGCATAATCTATCCTGCAAGGAAAGACAGGCCTGCGATCTCCTTTAGCGTGCAGGGAAAATCCGATCTCTTTGCGGTTGAATCCATGACCCTGCACAGGGGCCATGACAGCAATCTGAACAGCCGCATCGAACTGGAAATAAAAACCACCATGAGGGTGGATCCCAAGGAAGTGCTCTCGCATATCAGGGTGTGCGAACTGCCGGAAAAACTCGAACCAGGGGCAGATGAGCCGACGGACTGGACAAAGGTTCCCTCGCTGACGCCCAGGGACATTGAAAACAGCAGGCAGCTTGCCCCTTCACTCCTGTCCCCTCCTGTTCCCTCGGACAGGCTGCGTTTCGCAGTTCCTTTGCAGAACAACCGCTGCCTCATCGTCTATCTGCCGGAGGGACTTGCTTCCAGCAGCGGGCTGACGCTTAAAAACAGCAGCGGCGCTGTCCTCAAATGCCCCTCAGGCGATGCAGAACTCTCCTTTTTGCAGCCGGGCAACATCCTGAACGT
>CAVJEZ010000218.1:1614-3419 GCA_963648625.1 Odoribacter splanchnicus | reverse complement strand
CCTGGGCCGCAGCGAGGGACAAAAGGCAGGGCAGGACCAGGACTGCCAGAAGCGTGTTTTTGAAGAAGCGTAAAAGAGCGTTCATTGGAGATGCCTTGCAAATAGAAGACTTGCAAAAAGATGCCTTGCAAAAAGATGCGGGGAAAGAAGGTCTCTGTCTGTCAGACAGGCTCAGACAGATTTGGACAGGCTCCTTGTATCAGTATCCAAAAGCAGAGGCAACAGGGCATATCCTTTAAATTCCGGCATGTTACGCAGGAAACGGGCCTTGCAGGCGGTTAAATACGAGTATTTTGCTATGTTTTTGCCGCAGGGGGCTCTTAAGCCTGCAGAAATGAGTATTGTCTTGCATTTGCTAAAAAGCTAGACTGCCTGAAGCATAATCGCACCGTATACCCTTTTAAAAGTATACCTCTTGATTGTGACGGTTGTGTGACAAATTTTCTGTTTTGTCGGAGGTACAGCGCATTGCTGGGAACTGGGCTTTTTTTTGACCGCAAGGATATGGACATACTTCGTCTGGTCAACAGGGTGCTGGAAGGGCGGATAAAATCCATAGGCATTGCTGCTGATCCGCATCTGCATCCGCATGGCATCAAGGAACTTGTCGATTCCGCCGTTGCCAGGATGGCCTATGCCGTGGTCAACCTCCTGCGCAATCTGGACGCCGGCCGCACCCAGACCAGGGACCGCCTGCTGGGGCTCCGCATCCTCTATGACGAGGTCATCAACTCCACCCGCTCGGGCTTGAGCCGCAACACTGCGCGCGTCCTCATGCAGATCATGAAGGACATCGTGCGTGCCTACGGCGACGAGAAGCGGCAGCTCAAGCTTGCCCACGATTTCCGGGCGGCAGCCCAGGGTACGCCCCGCATCGTCAGGCGTCTTTTGCGCCGCTACAACCTGCCCGAGATGAGCGAGGAGTGGAACCAGCTGGCCTTCGACGAGCATGTCTATGACATGAATACCAAGGGCCGCAAAAGCCCGACGCACCTTATCATGGATGCCTGGATCAAGGGCCTCCGCAACCTGACCATTATCTATGACAACTGCGTCGATCAGGACGTGGCCGAGGAAGTGCTGAAAGCATCGGCCATTGTCGGGATCACCGTCCGTATCGGCATTGAGTTCAACGTGCCGTTCAGGGGGCGCTTTATCAGCTTCCTCTGGATCCCGCGCGGCTTTTCCTCGGACCAGGATTTCCTGGAATTCCTAAAGTCGCCCAAGATGGTGGCATTAGGGGCCAGGGGCAGGGAAGTCGTAGCCTTCAGGCGCGAAATGATCCTGCAGTGCATCAATGTCTGGAATGAAAAGCGCCGGCCCTTCCATATACAGGAGATAGGCCTGGATCTTCCGCCCGTCAGCGTGGACGACTTTCTGAACTACGTGGGGCGCGGCCATGCCAACAAGGAGCGCCTGGCAGAATACATGTACACCGTGTACTGCCCCCTGATAGAAAAGCGCCTTGAAGAGCTCTACAACAAAAAGAGCCCCCTGGACACGGATGAGACCGTGCAGAGGGACGTCCTTGAGAAGATTTATCCGGACACCATCCTGTCCGAGTGGCTTAACCACGACAAGCATCCCGAGCTGCCCTACATAGATCTGACCAAGGATCTGGATCATATCCCGCACCTTCTGGCCATGAAGCCCATAGCCCTCATGCGCATGCTGCAGGACGTCAATGCAGGCTACCGCATGGTGCTCAATACGCATGGCCTTACGGTGCAGGACGTCATGGAGCTTTTGTGGGACTGCGAGGGCGTCATCTCCCATCTGGAAATTTTCTATATGCGGGACTGGGT
>CAVJEZ010000218.1:0-1210 GCA_963648625.1 Odoribacter splanchnicus | reverse complement strand
TGCGCCGCCTGCGCTTTTTGCCAGGCTGCTCAAGGCTTGGCATGGAAAAGTCCAGGGAATGGGCCTTCTGCAGCGAAAATGTGCGCATCAGCAATGAAGGCAACCTGGTCAACCTGGGCGGCACCTGCAATTACCGCAACTTCATACAGCCTGGGGAAGCCAGCAAGTCTCCTGGCATACATTATCTCAACAACACGCTTACCAATGTCCTTAAGGTGCTGACCGGCTTTATCCCTGCCATGTTTGCCTGCCTGTATACGCAGGACTGGTGGGTCCTGGCGTGGTTCGGCCCCTTCATCTGGTTCGGGATTACAGGTGTGCGCAATGTTTTGCAGATGGTGCTGAGCTCCAAGGGCTTTTCGCGCAGCAGCCTCATACACTGGCGCGACGGCGTCAGCGTAAACCGCATCTGCGACTCACTGATGTACACGGGCATAAGCGTCCTGCTGCTGGATGTCATCATCCGCTACTATTTCCTGGAATCCTTCCTGCAGGTTGACTCGGAGAAAAATGCGCTCCTTGTCATGACCGTTATCAACCTGGTCAACGGCATCTACATCTGCTCCCATAACATATACAGGGGCTTTCCGCGCAGCGCAGCCATAGGCAACATCTTCAGGGCCATGATAAGCATTCCCCTGGCAACGGCCTACAACAACGGCTTCTGGGCCCTGCTCATCGCATTTGGCGTCCAGGATCCCGGCTTCTACCTTATCCCGGCAGCCTCAATCATCTCCAAGATGGCCTCTGACACGGTGGCAGGCGTCATCGAGGGCTGTGCCGACAGCCACGTCAACAGGCGCGTGGCCATCACCGACTACCAGAACAAGCTGAGATCCGTCTTTGACTGCTACACAGCCCTTGAGCTGCTCTTTCCCAAGGAAGATGCCATAAGCTGCCTGGCCCATCCCGGCGGCCTGAACGGGCGTGGCGGCGCAGAGGCAGCCGCCCTTGAGCGGGCCTTTATTGTCAATGCCCTCGACATGATGTATTTCTGGTATTACCAGCCCCGTGCCCAGGAAGCTTTCCGGCACGTCCTGCGCACCATGGCCAATGCCGACAAGACCGTCATAGCCTTGTCGCAGCTTGTCCTTCTGCGCGAGAGGGAAGTGTCCCAGCTTATGGTTGACGGGCTGATAGGGCGTGACTTTTCACGGCCGCTGGCCTTTTTCTTAAGCAAGCGCAAGGAATATGTGAAGGCCGTCGTGCG
>CAVJEZ010000217.1:0-3433 GCA_963648625.1 Odoribacter splanchnicus | reverse complement strand
GCAGTTCCGGCAGTTCCTTCTGCCATGCGGCAAATTCCTCAGGCTCTATATGGACAGGCAAAAGGTCCGGATCCGGGAAATAGCAGTAGTCATGCGCCTCTTCCTTGCTGCGCATAGCCGCAGTTATATTCTTGTCCGCATCATAGAGGCGGGTTTCCTGACTAACCTCTCCGCCGTCTTCCAGAATGTCTTCCTGGCGTCCGATCTCGCAGGCTATAGCCCTGGCCACGTTGCGGAATGAATTGACATTCTTGAGCTCGGTGCGCGTGCCTAGCTTTGTATCGCCCTTGCGCCTGATGGAGACGTTGGCATCACAGCGGAAGCTTCCCTCCTCCATATTGCCGTCGCAGACGCCAAGATAGGTCACAATGCGGTAGAGGGACTTGAGATAAGCTACTGCCTCTTCTGCCGAGCGCATATCAGGCTCGGAGACAATTTCCACCAGGGGCGTGCCTGCCCTGTTCAGATCCACGTAGCTGTGGTTGTCGGTCTGGGAATGGATGTTCTTGCCGGCATCGTTTTCCATATGGATGCGGGTGATGCCTATCTTTTTCGGGCCCTGCTCCGTCTCAATCATGAGGTGCCCGTGCTCGCACAAGGGTAGCTCGAACTGGGAAATCTGATAGCCGCAGGGCAGGTCAGGGTAGAAATAGTTCTTTCTGGCAAAAACGGAGTCCAGGTTAATGGAACAATTGGTAGCCAGGCCCACCAGCGTCGCAAAATGCACAGCCTCGTGGTTTATTCTGGGCAGGGCCCCGGGCATGCCTGTGCACACCTCGCAGGTATTGGTGTTCGGCTCTTTTCCGAAGCAGTTGGGACACTTGCAGAAAAGCTTTGATTTGGTAGCCAGCTGTACATGGACTTCGAGGCCAATTACTGCTTCATACTCGGACATTGAGACCTACTCCTTGCAGGGGAACCGGTGCGCAGCCCCTTAAAAAGATTCAGGTGAGCCCATTTTATATGTAGCATAAGGAGGAAAAGGCTCTTTCTGCGCACCGGTAATTTGCATAATATTGTACCGTCAGCATTGCTGACAGGAATGATTGCCTGAAAGGTGTTTGTTTACCACTAGCCCCCTTTCCATTCAAGGGGAATGAAATATGGTTCATGGGTGGCTGACTGGCAAATGATGATGAATTTACAGACTGACGGCCTCAAAACATCTGCCCACCAAACAAGTCGTAATTAGACATGCACACCACAACGATTGGGTTTGCTTTTAACAGTCCGCACTGCCTTTTGGTCTTTTCTCAATGTGAGGAAAAGTGCTGCGAATGCCGCTGACCACACAAAGCCGGAGATTTCTTAATAGTCATTTTGTCCATCTGCAAAATCTATATCTTGCCCTACGTCCCTGACATATTCCTTATAATTAACCCATTTCCTCATATGTTCTGACTGAAAACCAGCCTGATTATACGTTTCAGCTGAAACTGCAGCAAGTCGAGCACGCCAGACAGCAATTAGTTCCAGGCTTTGTGTTTTGGCAGCAATTCTCTCAAAAATTTCAGAGGCCCAGAAAAATTCTTCATCTGTGCATTCATCTTTGAAATATTTTATTGTTTCATTAATATTTTTTGTAAATATTTCAACCGCTGCTTCCCAATACTCCTCAAGCGAGTATGTGTCAGAATTTTCCGTAATACGGAACTGTATAGCCTGCCTCATTGTTTCAAATTTCATTTTCTGTTTTCCTCCTGCTCCTGTGAAACACCGGATTCGGCTTCATTGACTGGAGAGATACACTGTTCTTTATAGTCAGTTAGCAGGAAAATCTGCCCATCTGCGAACTCTATTTCATCCCCGACACTTCTGACATACTCTTTGTAGTCAACCCATTCTCTCATAAGTTCTGACTGAAAATCAGCCTGATTGTACGTTTCGGCTGAAACAGCAGCAAGACGCGCACGCCAGACAGCAATTAGTTTCAGGCTTTGTGTTTTGGCAGCAATTCTCTCAAAAACCTCAGAAGCCCAGAAAAATTCTTCATCTGTGCATTCATCTTTGAAATATTTTATTGTTTTGTTAATATTATTTGTAAATATTTCAACCGCTGCTTCAAAATAATCATCCTCCCAGTACGTATCCCGATCTTTAGTAATACGGAACTGTATAGCCTGCTTCATCGTTTCAAATTTCATTGCCTGTTTTCCTCCTGGTTTACTTGCAAAATTCTGATTCGATTCTGAAAGTCAGCCCTATTTTTTGCCAGCCTGCAAGAAAATATTCCTGTATGGATTTTCTTGGAAATCGTTAAATTTATAACTATATTTTCTATTCAAGAGGACATAATAACTATATTTTAGGAACCGTAACAATTTTTTAGGAGTAACGACATTGAACTCAGCACATAACAGACTGGCAGGCTATGCCTTTCTGATAAAGAAATTCAGCCTGAATGTTTTACCAAGTAAGCACACGTCCTCAGTCAGCCATACAGCCACGATGCACTCGACGATTCAGGACGGACAGGTAAACACAGTCTACCTGCCTTCTTACTGGCCCGGAGACGGAACAGGGGACCATCTTGAATTCGCCCTTAAATACGACGGAACAAACCTCGGCATCCTGTCGGCCCTGTTCAACGTTGTCCCTGCAGACGAAATAGCCGTCTGGGTCAGCTCAAAACCCACCGGCAAATATGCCCGCAGAATCTGGTACCTCTATGAATTCCTGACTGGGAGAAAACTCCCGTTGCCTGACTTGAAGAAAGGGAATTACACCGAACTGCTCGAAACAGACCGCTACTTCACAGCAGTGCCAGGCCGCCGCATGCAGCGTCAGAGAATCATCGACAACCTGCTTGGGGGAAAAGACTTCTGTCCTATGATCCGCCGCACTAAAAAGCTGGCTGCCATGAAGGAATACGATCTGCAAAAGCAATGCGAAGAGCTTATGGCCTCCTATCCGCCGGATCTTCGCAGACGGGCTCTCAGCTGCCTGCTTAACAAGGCGGCAGGTGCATCAATCGAGATAGAACACATCAGGCCAGACACCGCACAGGCAGCAAAATTCACCGGCCTGTATGAGATGGCCGAACACAAGGATTTTTGCGAAAAGCCTCTCCTGCTCGAAGTTCACAACAGCATCGTTGATCCCCGCTTTCGAGATACGGACTACCGAACCAGCCAGAGCTATGTCGGCCAGACAATATCCGGACAGAAACAGATCGTCCACTATGTCTGCCCAAAACCTGACGATCTCCCTGCATTAATGGAGGGATTGCTCGCTTCCCATGAGATTATGAAGAACGGCAATGTCCCGGCCATCATCCATGCCGCAGCCATCTCCTACGGCTTTGTCTTCATGCATCCCTTCGAGGATGGCAACGGACGCATACACCGCTTTCTCATTCACAACATCCTGTCACAGCAAGGAGCGGTCCCTGAAGGAATCATGTTCCCTGTCTCAGCTGCCATGCTGAAAAATC
>CAVJEZ010000216.1:0-3440 GCA_963648625.1 Odoribacter splanchnicus | reverse complement strand
ACGACATGGCCGTAGGCATTTTTGTAGCCGCCGCTTTGTACAGGAGGCAGATGGCGCAGTATCTTTGTTGAGAGAAGGTTCAGGGAGGCAGTCCTTCTGGCTTTTTTGGGCGTGCCTATATAGGCAGTATGCAGTGCGCCCGTATATTGCTTTGCCTCAGGCATGACAAGGCCTGGCTTTGCAGCCGCAAAGGTTACAGTGGCGTCAGCCATGATGGCGCAGGGGCAGGGTGTGCCGTCATTGCAGTCAAGCCCCGAGGGGATGTCCAGCGCCAGGGTAAACTCCCTTAGTTTTTTCTTTCTGTTGCAAAGCCCGACAATCTCTTGGCAGTTTTTGCGGAGCGTGCCGGAAAAGCCTGTGCCCAGCAGCCCGTCCGCCAGGATGTCGCACTCTGCATCAAAGGATGAGGCAGGCTCAAGGGAAACGCCGCACTTTTGTGCCAGTTCAAGATGAAAGAGGGCGTCTCCCTGTATTTTTTCCAGGTCCGGCAGATGATAGACTGTTACGTCTGCCCCCATGTCTTTCATGAGCCTGGCAAGGCAGACGGCATCGCCGCCATTGTTGCCACCGCCCATGAGCACAGCTGCCTTTTTTCCTGCAAGATCCGGGATGTATGAGCGCAGGACGCGCAGCGCGGACTGGGCTGCATTTTCCATGAGCATTGTCCCGGGTATGCCCAGGAGCACGCTCTCCTCGTCCCAGCTGCGCATTTCCTCTGCCGTGGGCAGAGGATCCAAAAACTTGTCATATGGCATTGCTATTCCCCCTCAAGCACCACAAAGGCCACGGCAGACAGCCTGTCATGGCTGATTGAGACGTGCATGTGTGCAACCTTGCGTTCATTGCAGAGGCTTTGGGCCTTTCCAGAAAGAACCAGGTACGGTGCCCCGGCCGCATTGTTGTACACGGCGATCTGCCTGGGACCTGCGCCATTGGCAAAGCCTGTGCCCAGGGCCTTGACGCATGCTTCCTTGGCAGCCCATCTGCCTGCAAGAAAGGATGCAGCCCGCTCTCCCTCCGGCAGCAGGGCAAGTTCGCCTTCTGCCAGAATTTTTTCTGCAAAGCGCCTGCCAAAGCGTCTGAGCCCTGCTTCCATGCGCTCAATCGTTACGATGTCTGTTCCGATGCCAAGAATCATTTTTGCACTATAATCCCTGCACTGTAATCCTTGCCTAATGGTTACAAAAAAGGGGACGAAACCCGTCCGCCCCCTTGTCATCAGAATATATGATGTGCCGTTATTTTGCTTCTTCGTATTCCCTGCGCAGGCTCTGCATGACTTCATGCACCGTAGTGATGGCTGTTATCTTGCCTACGTTGGATCCGCAGAAAGCAAAGCCTGCCTTGAGGTTGCCCTTCATGGCATTGAGCAGGGCCCTGGCAATGCAGTAGGGCGTCTTTTCCCTGTCGCAGGTCTTGACGCAGTGGTACATGCACTTGAAGGGCTTGGTCTTGCCCTGGCGCGAGGCCTCGATGAACTCGTTCTGTATGGCGCGTCCGGGCATGCCCACAGGAGAGTGGATGATGGTCACGTCTTCAGGCTTTGCATTGACATAGGCTTCCTTGAAGCGGACGTCGGCATCGCATTCCTCGGTGGCCACAAAGCGGGTTGCCATCTGCACGCCGGAGCAGCCTGCATCAAGCAGCCTGCGCATGTCGCCGCCAGAAAAGACGCCGCCACCGGCAATGACAGGCACGCTGCGCCCGCACTGGTCCTCAAGATCCTTTGCCACATCGATCACGGGGCGGACGATGTTTTCCAGGGCAAAGCCGGCATCGTTTATCTCGCTTTCCTTGAAGCCCAGATGGCCGCCGGCCTTGGGGCCTTCGACCACAAAGGCGTCGGGCATGTAGTTGAAGTGGCGCATCCATTTCCTGGCCAGGATGGAGGCAGCCCTGGCAGAGGAGACGATGGGCACGAGCTTTGTCTTGAATTCTTCCTTTTTCTTTTCGCAGGTCTCAAGGAGGAGCCTGGGCAGGTCCGTGGGCAGGCCTGCGCCTGAGAAAATGACATCGGCCTTTGTCTCGATGGCCGTGCACACCAGCTGGCTGAAATGGGTCAGGGCCACCATGATGTTGACGCCGATGATGCCCTTTGTCTTTTCCCTGGCTTTCAGAATTTCGTTCTTGAGGGCGCGGATATTGGCGCCTTCGGGATCCTTGGACACATCCTTGTCAAGAAAGCCTATCATGGCTCCGGCAATGACGCCGATGCCGCCTTCATTGGCGACGGCAGAGGCCAGTCCTGACAGGGATATGCCTACCCCCATGCCCCCCTGGACAACCGGCATCGGGGCGGTTAAATCGCCAATTTTAAGAGAGGGCAGAGCCATGGAATCCTCCTGGGATGTGCTGAATCATACTGGTCCTTGTGGATGTACATATGGCTACGCACATCTGTCAGGGCCTTTAGTAATAATAAAAATCTTACCGGATTGCTATTATCACGATTTGCCTTTTCTGGCTAGTCTGTCTTTTGGTCCGCATTGTCTGTATGCAGGGTGTTTTTCCCTTGCCGTGTTCAGGCAGTATTCAGAAAAAGCGTCAGCTCTGTGCCTGTACAAGGGCCAGTATGTGATCCCTTGCCCTGCCGTAACGGGCATCGGGCAGGCCTTCCAGAAGGCGCACTATGTGGCCTTCCTCCTTCATGATGCGTTTTGCCGTTGGCGAATGCATGTCATTGAACCAGGTTCCCAGAAGCAGGCGGAAGTCATTGACGCTGGCAAGATCCGCATAGCCGGCAGTCTCGTTGCTCAGGGCGCAGTCTATGACTTTTTGTGAAAAGAGACTGGGATCGTCCGGCAGGGAGAGGACGACAGTTGGCTCATAGGGCTTGTGCGCCAGGTGCCCGGCCATGATGCGGATGATGTCCAGCTTGTCGGCATCCCTGGTCACCTTAGTGACGATGCCTGCATCGTATGCAAGATCGTTGGGAAGGCGCCAGGCATTGTGCAGCCGTATGGCCGTGATGACTGTCTTTGCCACAAACGGCTCGTGCTGCAGGACCTGGTAGGTTTCGGCCAGCTGTGCCCCGGCTTCGCCATGGTTGCAGGAGTCTGCATCCCTGAATGTCTTCCAGACCCGGTACTGCGCAAAACGGGCCAGGTCATGGTAGAGGGCTGCCAGAAGGCAGGCCCTGGCAAGAGGGGCTGCATAGCCTTCGCTGACAGCTATTTTCCTGGCATGGGCCAGCACGTTAAAGCTGTGTTCAAGCTTGAGATCCTCAGGATACGGATCATGGGGACAGATGCTGCGCTCAATGGCGGCATGCTTTTTGAACCAGTCCTCATGGTTTGAGATGTCAAAAGGGTCCTTTGAGGAAAGGGGAAGAGGAGGAAGATCATCAGGTGAGAGCGCAATATTCATAGGGAAAGCCCCTTCAGACAGAATGAACGAGAAAAGCAAGATGTATGCTCTGGGACAGCCTAGCGCAAGGAGGG
>CAVJEZ010000215.1:0-3527 GCA_963648625.1 Odoribacter splanchnicus | reverse complement strand
GTCCTATGTCCACGCTCTTCTTCTGCCGCATGGCTTCCTTTGCCAGCATAAGTGCTTCCTCCCTGGACTTTGGCCGGTATTCGCGGCCATTGATGGTGATGCAGAGGGGATTGCAGTCCGATTCTGTCCTGGCAATGCCCAGGATCAGGGCAGGCGGCAGGGAGAAGGCTGCGCAGATTTTCCTGAATTCGCCGGCATTTGCTTTCCCTGCACCGGCTTGCGCTGCACTGCCTGTGCCAGCCAGCAAAAGGAAGCACAGCAAAAGCAGCGGCAGAAAAATGCCTGCGCTCCCTGCCATGCGGGGCAGAAGGCCGGGCCCGGATGCTCTGCATCTCCCGGAACTGCCGGCCTCGCCGGGCTTGCGCGCTTTTAAATATGTCTCAGGCTTCAAGGGCTGCCTCCTTCCGGCTCTTGTCTGCTGTCATTGCCCGTTTTAGCCGGATTTTTTGCCGGCCTTACTGCTGGCCAGTCTGCTCGTCAGTCTGCTCGTCTGTCTGCATGCCTTCCTGCTGGCCATCCTGCTGGTCCTGGGGCTGCCCGGGCTTTGCGCACATGGTCAGCACCATGGCAGAGCCGTAGTAGGGCGCACTGGCCGTCCCCTCGTCTGCCGGCGAGTACCACTGCGATGTCTCTGTGTGATCCATGTTCTTCACTTTGAGATGGATGCGCCACTGCGTGTCATTTTCATTGCTGGCCCAGGCCCTGAATGAAGCCATGGCCGGCGAGTCCGGGCCTGACGACACTATGGACGGCGCCACATAGATGGCAGGCTCAAGCCCTGCCTCTGCCGGACAGTCAGGCTTTTTGACCAGCGCATTGTCGGTCACAAGCGTTGCCGAGGAGAGGCTTGCGGCATTGCCGCTGTCGCTGAGAAGCACAAGCTCGGGCGTGCTTTTGCCCTGCACGTAGCGGCAGAGATACATCCCGTAGTCCTCGTCCAGGAAGATTCTGCCTGCATCCTCCTTTGCGCACTGTGACCCCGCCTGTACGGGGCGGGCTGCATCGCTTCTGGCAAAGGAAACAAGCTTCAGGGATCCGATGTTGTCTATATTGTTGCCGGCCATGTCCAGTGTGACAGTCATCTGGTTGAGCTCGGGGTGTCCCGGCACTGCCACGCGGTGCAGCACGTCCGTATTGGTGCCGTCCCCGTCAAGCTGGCACCAGGCGCCAAGGTGCCCGGGCCCTGGCTCAGGCACCCCGAAAGAGGCCAGGCTTAGGTCATAGGTCCCGTATGCCGAGACAAGGTGTCCGGCCTGCTTGCCGGCTGCGTTGTTTTCTCCTGCAATGTAGCCTGCATGCTCCCCTGCAAAGCGGGCTGCAGACGGGGCCTCGCGGTGGACGAGCACGGCATTGCCGGCGTCATAGTCCGTGCCGCGCCCTCCTTCAGTCAGGCAGATCAGGACCAGCACCTCACCGCCCGAGGCCAGCGTCCTTTTGCGGACATGGAAGGAATAGCCCTGCATCCAGGCATTGTCCTCCGCAAAGCCGTCATCAAGGAGCCCCTCCTTTTTCAGGTCCTCTATGCTGATTTCAGGGCCGGACTGAGCCTTTGCCTCGCTGAGCAGGGTGGCATACTTGATGCGGCAGTACTCCTGCCCGGCTGCAAATGCCTGCCCAAGGCTTTTCCCTGTGGCGGCTGCCCCGCTCAGCCTGACGCTCTCCTTCCACAGTCCGGACAGCGCCTGCAGCATGAGCGCTGAAACAAGAAGGCAGGCAAGCATTTCCAGCAGGGTAAAGCCGTTTTTCGCAGCTTTTGGGGCCGCATTTTTTCCCGGCGTTTTTTCTTTTTGTCTATATGTCCTGGGCGTCTTTTTCATGATGTGCTCCGGAACTGCGTGTGATGTTTTTTTCGCCTGAATGTTTCAGCTGGCGGGACAGTGTTGTCATTGTATCCTTGTTGCCATGACTACGGCTCCCTCAGGGATTTTCCCGGGAAGCGCCATGTTCCAGGGCACAAGGACATTGCCCTGCTTTATGCCGGTGCCTGTCTGCTTTTTTGCAAGCTTGCAGACGTCTGCCAGGGCAAGCTTCCTGCGGGCTCCTTCTGTTCCGTACACATAGAGGATGCTGCCCTCGGCTGTCGTTTCCACTGTCATGCCCCAGTCTCCGGCGGCTTCATAGCCGTCCGGAAGGTACGGCCTTATGTCCGGCGTACTGCCTGCAGCCTCTGCCTCAGCCTCAGTTCCGGCACCCGTCCCCTGGACTGTTTCCGGGGCAGCTTGGGTGGCAGATTGGGTGGCAGCTTTTTGGGCAGCTGCAGCTCTTTGGGCCGCCTTCTGGTATTGCAGGAAGTTTGCGGCCAGGGCCATGCCTTCGCCCCCGCTGCTGTCAGGCAGGCACAGGGCATGCAGCATGCCTGTCACAGTCAGAAAGGACGCAAGAATGGCTGTCCAGAATACAACGTACATGCCATGTCCCTCCCTTTGCCTGTATTTGCTTTTGATGTTTTCGCCCTCCCTTTCCGTGCACTGCGGCAGGGAAGGGAGGGCCTCTCAGGATCTTCCGGCCAGGCTTTCCTGATTATGTTTTTTTGATCAGGCTTTCCTGGCCAGGATTGCCTAATGCGCCGTAAAGGCCATGGTGTTGGTGCCTGTCCCTGCATCATCGCTGCTGCAGAGATTGGTGGGCACTGTGTCAACAGTCTCGCCGTTGATGGTCAGCCTGTCCCAGTTTTCGGCCTGGGAAGAGGCTATCTTGCGGCAGGCGTCCTGGTTTATGCCGCTGGCGGAGATGGTAAAGCCGGTGAGGGAGCCGGACACGCTGACTTCGCCGCCAAGCGTATGCACGGCTGCATTGCTGTCCTTGTCGATCCAGGGATCCGGAATGGCGCCGGCATCTGCCAGGGTGGAGGTAATGTCCGCTGCCGTGGCAGAGGACGATCCAAAGCCTCTTGAAGAGGCATAGACCTCATGGATGTTGATGCGCAGCAGGGCCAGGTTTTCGTTGAAGGACGTGACCCTGGCCGACTCAATGGCCTTGGAAATGGCAAAGGCCGCAAAGCCGAAGACAAGGGAGCCTACGACCAGGGCGCCCAAGACCTCGATGAGGGTAAAGCCGCGCTGGCCTTTATGGCGTGCTTCGGGCAGCTTTTCAGGCTTTTTCTCAGGAAGTCTCACAGGCTGGTCTTCAGGCTGTTCCTCAGGCGTTTCCAAAGACTGGCTCCCGGGCAGGCATTCAGGCTGGTCTTCCTGCTGCCCTGCTTCAGAAAGCCGGGCGTCAGGCAGCGGGACCTTGGGTTGCGGGGCCTCTGGCATGCGGCCGCCAGGCATATGTTCAGGCATCCGGGTACCGGGCATTTGTCCGGGCATTTGCTTCCTGGGCAGTTTTTTGAGCATTGCTTTCATGGGTGTCTCTTCCTCAGCCGTTTGTTCTGGCTTTTGTTTTTCAGGCGTCTGTTCAGCCGTTTGTTTTTCAGCCGCCTGTTCAGGCATCTGTTCAGGCATCTGTCCAGCCGTCTGTTCCCTGGCCGGCCCTGCCTCTTCCTGGCATCCGGGCAGCATCTGCTCACAGGAAGCGGCCTTGGGCGT
>CAVJEZ010000214.1:0-3535 GCA_963648625.1 Odoribacter splanchnicus | reverse complement strand
CCAGCTTTGAGGGCAGTTCCGGCATGGGCGAGCTTGGCCTTATGATGAAGCCTTCTGAAGACCTGCCCCTTTCCATCAACCTTGGCGTGCAGGGCTATGTGGGCCAGAAGCAGGGCATCTCCGGCAACTGCAACATTATGTATGAGTTTTAGTTTGTGACAGAAGTCCCGTCCCCCATAAGGACGGGCGTATATAAGGCCTCCTTTTCCTTTGCAAGCCTTGAGATGCCGGCAATGGCATCCTGTCTGGCAGCAAGGGGAAGGGAGGCCTTTTGCTGTCTTTCTCCCTTTCCGTTGTTTTCCTGAACATCTCCTGCACATCTGTCACACTGCATAAATGCCCCGCTGCAGATGAGCCGATGCATTGCATAAAACAGCCGGCGGCCAAAACCTGAAAGGAAAAAAATAATATTTTTTGAAAAGTGCTTGCGTTTATTCCCATTTCACGTATCGTTAAACAAAATCCGGTTTTGTATAGTTCTGCATATTCTTGTTTTTCTTGTTATGAAACATACTTTTGACCCATGATATTTGGGGTGACAGGCGGTTGCTGAGGGGGAATATAATGACCTTCAAGAATACGGCATGTCTTGCCACATTGTTTTTGTCTTTTCCTCTTTTGGTCCCTGCTGTGTGCAGCGCTGGCTACGACGACCATATACTGGATGCAACCAACGCAGGGAACCAGGAAGTATTCAACGTCTCTGAGAAGGCTGAATACAGCACTGTTATAATGGGGCGGGCCATTAACGAAGTTGACGGCACCAGGACTGAGCTCAAGGCCAGCAACAACAGTGCTACGTTCGGTAGCGGCTTTACTGTGCGTAGCAGGGCTGTCGGCGGCGAGGCAGTCTATCAGATTTCAGGCGATGGTACCGGCATAACTGTTGAGGCCGGCAGCAATACAATTATCTTTGCGGCAGGCAGCCGCTTTGAGTCTGCAGACGGTGCTTCCGATGCCCGCTATATTTATGGCGGCATAGTCAGTATCGGCGACGACAAGACTGTTGCTGTCAATGGCACGTTTACGGCCAGTGAAAACGAGGTTGACATTCAGAGCGGGGCTGTGTTTGGCGCAGCAGGTAAAATAACGATAATTGGCGGCTCATCAGCCAATGACGGAGACGGCTCAGGCGAGGTCAAGTCCCAGAAAAACAAGGTAACAATCAATGGCTCTGACTTTGCGGGAACTGCCGAGGCTCCTCTTGAATTTGCGCAGATTTCAGCCGGCGTGGCTTCCGCAAAGAACGGCAAGGCTGCAGCCGGTTCCGCTGAGGAATATAATTATGCGGAATCCTGCCAGGAGTGGGGAAACACGCTGACTGTTGAGAGCCTGGACAATGCCGTCATCGGCAGGGTCTCAGCCGCCGAAGCCTCATCTGCCGGAGGGAGCGCAGTTGCCATATACAACACCGGCACTTTGTCCTTTGGCAGCAATGTCCGCACGGACACGGTATATGGCGCCTATGCAAAGGGACTGAGCGCAACTGCTGCCTGCAACACATTGTCTCTGACAGGCGGACAGGCAGGGCTTGTGGCTGGCGGCTATGCGGAAGGCAGCAGCACAGCAAGTGCCTTCAATAACACAGGCAGGCTTGTCAATGTACAGCTCAATGCTTCTGGCAGTGATGCTGCTGAAACGGATGGCTCATTTTCCGGCGGCAAGGCTGTAGCCGCTTCCATTGGCGGCTCGGCCACGGCCCAGAACAACCGCTTTACCATAGAGGGCGGAAGCTTTTACAGAATCTGTGGCGGCCAGGCTGTATCGGACTACAGCAGCAATGTGGTTGCAGAGAACAATATGCTGGCTTTGACTGATGTCACCGCCAGCCAGGATTCTTCCGGGCAGCAGTATGACGGATGCCTCTATGGCGGCTATGCCAGCAATGCAGCCGCTGGCACGGCTGGTTACGGCAGTGCAAGGGCATCCGCAGGAAGCAACAGGCTGTATCTGAGCGGAGGATCGTATCAGGGCAGTATTTATGGCGGCTGTGCCCAATCCACCAGTTATGCCGAAGCCAGCCGCAACTGGGTGTATGTGAATTATGCCTTGCAGAATGAGCGTGATTATAGCTCCTTCACTCCCTCTGAGTCAGAAATCTCCTTCCAGGCACTGTACGGAGGCTATGCAGAAGGCAGTACAGCATATGCCAGCAGCAACGAGATAACCCTCTACAAGGTGACAGGGGCAGGGGCAGATATTTATGGCGGCCTGGCAGCAGCCTCTGATACGGCAACGGCAAGCCATAACCGGGTTGCCATGACTGGGGGCTCTTATGCCGGCAGTATCAGTGGCGGCTGTGCTGAAGGCAGGGCCGCAACCGCCAGCAGCAACGTGCTGGCCCTCTCCGATGTAACAGGGGCAGATATTTATGGCGGCCGGGCTGTATCCACCAAGTATGGCTACGGCATGGCAAGGGCAGATGACAACGAGCTGGATCTGTCTGGCGGATCGTATCATGGCAGGATCTATGGCGGCTATGCCGAAGCCACTGAGGGTGTTGCCTATGCACAGAATAACTCGGTACATTTGCGCCTGGCAGGCAGTGAATCTCCCGATTTTAACGGAACTGCCATTCTTTGCGGCGGTTATGCCTCTTCCTCTGTCAGCCCGTCTGGAAACACCTCGGGCAACAGCCTGAACTTCTACGAAGTAAAGAACATGAAGGCCGGCAATATAGAGAATTTCTCCCGTCTCTATTACGAGTATCAGGAAATGTACGCCGGCGAGCATATTCTGACACTGGCAGGAGGCGAAGCAACCTCTGTCCCTGATGCAACTGTAGAGATCAGCCTTGTCAGTCTTTTTGGGCAGAATGGTACAGGCGAATTTGAAGCCGGCGACGAGGTCGTTCTTCTGGAAAATGCAAATACCATTGACATTGGCGGAAAGTACGACGAACCCGTGCAAATTGCTGGCGTCACCGGCGTGTCCCTTGAGTATGACGACCTGGTCCTCAAGCAGACTGAGGACAGGACAAAGATTATTCTGACACGTACCGGGGATGAAACTGATCCCGAAAGTGACACCTCGGAAGACTCCCCTGCCGATGATGACGCCGATTCCCGCAGCACAGACGATGCCGGCTCCGATGCTGACTCCGGCACAACTGCCGATGGCGGCACAGATGGCGGTGAAACCTCTGCTGATGCCGGCAAGGCAGACACCACTGGTACCACCACTGGCGCCGGTACTGCTGGCAGCAGCGATAGGAAGGGCGGCACCAGGGTTAATCCTGGCACCAAGGCCATTGCAGAGGGCGCCCTGTCAGGTCTTGTCCTGGCCAGTGAATCTGCCAATGCTGCCATAGAGCTTTTGCGGGACTTTTCCCTGGCATCAGGCTCAATAACGCCCTTTGTGCATGTCCAGGCTTCCTCCATGCGCCATGAAACCGGCTCAAGCATCAATGTCAGTGCAGTTTCCCTGATTGCAGGGCTTGGAACCGGCATTGATACAGGAGCCGGCAATTTAAGCGTGGGCGCCTTCTTTGAATACGGCAAGGGATCCTATACAACCCATAACTCCTTCGACAGCC
>CAVJEZ010000213.1:0-3539 GCA_963648625.1 Odoribacter splanchnicus | reverse complement strand
CGCTGATCGTGGGCAGGCACGCCCATGACGCAGCCTGTGCCGTAGCTGGCAATGACAAAGTTGCCAAGCCAGATGGGCACCTTTTTGCCGGTGAAGGGATGGATGACAAAGGCGCCTGTGTTCATGCCCAGCTTTTCCAGGTTCTCGGACTGGCGCTCAATGCGGTCCATGTTGCGCACCTGGCTGATAAAGGCGTTTATTTCGTCTTCATTGGGCATGCCCTTGATAAGCTCGGGCACCAGGGGATGCTCGGGCGCCATGGTGACAAAGCTTACGCCAAACACCGTGTCAGGCCTGGTAGTAAAGACAGATATGCTGTCCTTGCCGGCCACGGGCTTTTCCAGTTTGAAAACAATCTCGGCGCCCTCTGATTTGCCGATCCAATTGTGCTGCATGGCAAGGACGCGGTCAGGCCAGTGCCCCTTGAGCTCTTCCAGGTCGGCAAGCAGCTCGTCGGCATAGGCCGTGATGCGCAGAAACCACTGTGTCAGGTCCTTTTGTTCCACCACAGAGGAACAGCGCCAGCATTTTCCGTCCTCGACCTGTTCGTTGGCCAGGACAGTATGGCAGGACGGGCACCAGTTCTGGGGGGCTTCCTTGCGGTACAAAAGGCCCTTTTCAAGAAACTTGAGGAAGAAGAGCTGTTCCCAGCGGTAGTACTCCGGCCTGCAGGTGGCAATTTCCCTGGCCCAGTCATAAGAATAGCCAAGGCGCTTCATCTGGCCGCGCATATGGGAAATGTTGGCATAGGTCCATTCGCCGGGATGCGTATTGTGCTTGATGGCGGCGTTTTCCGCAGGCAGTCCGAAGGCGTCCCAGCCGATGGGGTGCAGCACGTTGAAGCCCTGCATGCGTTTTGCCCTGGCAAGCACATCGCCTATGGAGTAGTTGCGGACATGTCCCATATGCAGGTTCCCGGAAGGATACGGGAACATTTCCAGGACATAGTACTTCTTTTTGCCGGCATCGTGGTGGCAGGCAAAGGTCTGGGACTGCTCCCAGCGTTCCTGCCATTTATGTTCAATTTCCTTGGGATTGTAGCGCTCCATGGCGTAATGGACTCCAAAATCTTCGTGCTTGTGGATTAATTATGTCAGGCCGCAAACGGCTGCTCAGGCAGTTGTCCGGCCGGCTGTTCAGTCTGCTTTGTTCAGTCTTTCAGCGTAGTGCCTTTTTCGAGCACCATGCGGGAAATGCCGTTGAGCAGTCCGTTGATGAACTGCCTTGATCTGGCATCGCCGAATTCCTCGGAGAGAATGACGGCCTCTGACAGGGGAATTTTGATCTCGCCGGGCTTGGTCGTCATCATCTCAAAGCTTGCCATGCGCAGGATGACCTGCTCGATGCGGCCTATGCGGCTCATGCTGCGGTTGGCTACTTCCGTGATGAGTGCGTCAATGCGGGACTGGTTTTCCCATACGCCACGCACGATGTTCCATGCCAGATCTTCTGCCTTGCGGACATGTTCCGGCAGGGCTGTGCTGGCAGTGTCTTTCTTTGTATTGTCTTTAGTTCCGGCTGCTTCACCTGATGCGGGCTCACTGCCTGTATGAGTAGCAGGCTGGCCGTGCTCTGGTTCTGCTGCATCCGGCGTGGACTCAAAGAGATTTTTAAGTTCTTCCAGCGTGGCAACAGGGGTAAAGTACATGCTGTACAGGGTCTGGAAGGCAAGCTGTCTTTGTGCGTGTCGAGAGTTGCCCATAATTAGATCTGCTCCAGAACGCGGATGGTTTCAAGCATGGCGGCAGCTGCTTCAACGCCCTTGTTGCCGGACTTGGCGCCGGCCCTGTCGATGGCCTGTTCCAGGCTGTCGCAGGTGAGCAGGCCAAAGCCCAGGGGCACGTTCTTTTCCAGGCTTATCATGGCAAGGCCCTTGGCTGCCTCGGAGCAGACATAGTCAAAGTGCGGCGTGCCGCCGCGGATGACTGCGCCCAGGGCAATGATGCCGTCGTATTTGTTAGCCTCGGCCAGCTTCTTGCAGACAAGGGGCAGCTCGAAGGCGCCCGGCACGCGGACCAGGGTGATGTTGTCCTTATCGAGGCCGTGCCTTGTGAGGTAGTCTATGGCGCCGCCCACAAGCCTGTCCACGACAAAGTCGTTGAAACGGGCTGCCACAATGGCAATGGTGAGGTTCTGGGCATTCATCTGCCCTTCAATGGTCTTGTACATGATAAACTCCTACAGGAAGCCCCTCTCAAGAAGAAATTCCCTGGTAATGGTCTGTTTGGTGCTGCTTTCCCCTGCGGCAGGGAAAGACAAAGGTGCCGTGCCAAGCGTCAGGCAGCGGCGCACGTATTTGCCAAGGACGTCGGTCTCCATGTTCACAGAGGCGCCCGGCTTCCAGTAGCGCATGCTGGTACGCATCTGGGTGTCGGGAATAATGTTCACCGAGAGCCAGTCGTCCCCGCATGTATTGATGGTGAGGCTTATGCCGTCCAGGGCAACGGATCCCTTGGGAATGACCTCGCCGGCAAACTCCCTGGGAAAGGAAAAGCGGCAGGCAAGGGAAAGGCCTGCCTTTTCCACGCTTTCCACCTTTGCCAGGCAGTCCACGTGTCCTGCCACAATGTGCCCGCCAAGACGATCGCCGACACGCATGGCCCGTTCCAGGTTGACTATTGTTCCCTGGGCCAGGGATCCGAGCGTCGTCCTGTGTATGGTCTCGCCTGAGGCATAGGCCGTAAAATAGTCCCTGCCATGCTTTTCCACGGAAAGGCAGGTCCCGTTGACGGCAATAGACTCCCCGTCAATTACATCATCCAGCGAGAAATCCGGCATGATGGTAAAATGCCTTTCATCGCCGTGGGCGTCACTGGCTGCAATGCGGCCTGTTGCCTGTATAAGTCCTGTGAACATGGGCTATCCCTGCCTGTCCTCGCAGGGGGCCCACAGAAAGTCTGAGCAGGATCCGGAAAGCGCGCCCAGGGACGGGGCATACCAGGCGTTTTCAGGCACCCATGTCATGGCGAGATCCTGGCCGACGCTCCGCGTGCCTATGTGGCGCAGTCTCAGCATCTCGTCCAGCTTTTCGGGCGTGCGTCCGTCAAAAAGCGCCTTTCCCTGGTTGTCGCCAAGAATGCTTGTAGCCATGTGCAGGTAGAAAAGGTCGCACAGGCCGGCTTCCATAAGCAGAAGCCCCAGCCTGCCGCCGCCCTCGCAGAGAATGTAGGGAATTTTTTCAGGATTGAGCGAGCTCAGCATGGAGCGCAGATGCTCCTCGGCAGGAGCCTCTTCGGCACAGGTGCTGGTGAGGATGGTGCATCCCTTGTCCTGCAGCTTTTTGGCCCTGTCGCTCTTGGCTGCTTTCTGAGGTACCAGGAAGGTAGTGGCATCGGGACGCCTTTGCAGAAGATGGCAGTCCGCATCAGGTTCAGGCAGGGTCTGGGTAAAGACAAAGGCCTTGGGCTGGCGGCCGCCGGCATAGACGCCTCTTGCCGTGAGCTCGGGATCATCGCTGCGGAAGGTGGACCCGCCGACCATGATGGCTCCGCCTGCACGGCCGATGCCGCTGCGCATGCAGTGCACCTCGCTGCGTATTT
>CAVJEZ010000212.1:0-3552 GCA_963648625.1 Odoribacter splanchnicus | reverse complement strand
GGAAGGGACGCACTGTCCGCGACACTGCCGACATCAACTACAAAAAGCTGTACGACGTCGATCCCCGTCCCTATATCAGCTCCGGCATGCTCTACGACGTCATGAACGTATCGCTGGGCTCAGGCTGCGCCAACTACAACATGATTCTGACCAAGGGTGCCCGCGGCGTTCTGGAAGAAGTAGAAGCAAGCATGAAGAAGCTTCAGAACCAGAGCGGCGACTACCGCAGGCTGGCCTTTTTGCAGGGCATCAAGATTGTCCTTGAAGCCTTCGTCAAGTGGGCGCACCGCTATGCAGACCTCTGCGAGGAAACGGCAGCTGCAGAAAAGGACGCCAAGAAGAAGGCCGAACTGCTGGAAACAGCCGAAATCTGCCGCTGGGTGCCTGAAAACCCCGCCCGCAACTTCCGCGAGGCCATCCAGTCCTACTGGTTTGCCCACCTGCTGGTAGAAATTGAACAGATGGGCTGCGCCAACTCTCCGGGACGCTTCGGACAGTTCATGTACCCCTTCTACAAGAAGGACATAGAGGAAGGCCGCATTACCCGCGACGAAGCCAACAAGCTGACCTGCTTCCTCTTCATCCGCCACACGGAGCTCGGCACATACTCAGGCATGGCCCACCAGAAGGCACTGTCCGGCCACACCGGCCAGACCCTGGCCATAGGCGGCTTGACACCCGACGGCAAGGACGCCAGCAACGACTATGAAATGGTCATCATGGACGTCCAGACCAGGATGCAGAACATCCAGCCCACCCTGGCATTGTGGTACACGCCCATGATGGAGCCGGCCTATCTCATGAAGGCTGTCGAGGTAATCCGCACAGGCTGCGGCCAGCCCCAGTTCATGAATACCGCCATCGGCGTGGCACGCAACCTGCTGCACTTCGGACCTGACGGCATCACCATCGAGGAAGCCCGCAACGTGGCCAACTTCGGCTGCGTGGCCAGCGGCGTTTCCGAGGCCGGATCCTACATCGCAGGCGAGGACGCCATCTGCGCCGCCAAGTTTGTGGAACTGGCCCTGTACAACGGCTGGGATCCCACCACCAAGAAGCAGCTGGGACCAAAGACCGGCGAAGCGAACGACTTTAAGACCTATGAAGAACTGTACGAGGCTGTCTTAAAGCAGATCAAGTCCGGCCTGACAGTGCAGCGCAGGCACTCCAACCTCTCCACTGCTGCCCATGAGAAAATTGTGCCCAGCATCTTCCGCTCGGCCCTGCACGACGGCTGCATTGAGACAGGCATGACCGAAGAGGCAGGCGGCCACAAGTATCCCCAGGGCATGGCAATCCTTTCCACGGTTGTTGACGCAGGCAATGCCCTGCACGCCATAAAGGAACTGGTCTTTGAGAAGAAGATCTTCACCATTGCCAGGCTGCGCGAGGCCCTGGAAGCTGACTGGGTCGGCTATGAGGACATGCAGAAGATGTGCCTTGACGTGCCCAAGTACGGCAACGACGATCCAGACAGCGATTCCTACGTGCAGAGGCTGTTTGCTGACTTCAAGACCATCTACACCGAATGCGGCCCGAACTATTTCGGCAAGAACTGCTACATGGATGCCTACTCCCTCTCCTTCCACAACCTGTACGGCTCCATCATGAATGCCTTCCCCAACGGCCGCAAGAAGGGCATCGCCTTCACGGATGGCAGCGTTTCGGCCACTCCCGGCACAGACACACAGGGACCGACAGCGCTTATCAAGTCTGCTGCCCAGGCAGTGGATACAACCTGGTATGTATCCAACCACTTCAACATGAAGTTCCTGCCCTCAGCCCTGGAAGGTGCCAAGGGAGCACGCAACCTGCTTGACCTTATCAAGACATACTTTGACTGGGGCGGCAGCCACATCCAGTTCAACTGCGTTTCCCGCGAAACCCTGATCGATGCCAAGGAGCATCCTGAAAGACACAAGGAGCTTGTTGTCCGCGTCGCCGGTTTCTCAGCCTACTTCACCCGCCTTGATGCCGGTGTGCAGGACGAAATCATCAAGCGTACCGAATACAAGTAGCCATCCCTGAAATGACGGGCGGATGGAAGCTGCATCAGGTCCATCCGCCCTGTATTCGCCATTTCCCAGTCTTTTTTCCACCTTGTGCGGAACACAGAACTTTGCCCCATTTGCAAGCCAAGGACCGTCATCATGTCCACAAAAGGTATCATCTATAATATTCAGCGCATGTCCGTCCATGACGGCCCGGGTCTGAGAACAACCGTCTTCTTCAAGGGCTGTCCCCTGCACTGCCTCTGGTGCAGCAATCCTGAATCACAGGCCCATGCACCCCAGCTCCTCTTTTTCCAGAATCTGTGCTCAGGCTGCGGCCGCTGCCTTGAGGTATGCACAAACGGAGCCGCAATCAGAAAAGGAACTATCATTTCCCGTGACTTCTCCAAATGTACAGGCTGCGGTGCATGTGCGGCACAGTGCCCAACCGAGGCAGCCGGCATGTCAGGAGAAGAATACGATGTCGAAACCATCATGAAGACCATCCGAAAGGACACCTCCTTCTTCAGCAACTCAGGCGGCGGGGTCACCTTCTCAGGCGGAGAATGCACCATGCAGGGCGCATTCCTGACGGAACTTACAGAAGCCTGCCTAAATGAGGGCCTGCACACCTGTATCGACACATGCGGCCATACGGACCCAAAGATCTTTGAAAAGCTGCTGGATATGGCAGACCTCTTCCTTTTTGATATCAAGCACATGGACAGCGGACAGCACAAGCGCCTCACAGGTGTGGGAAACGAGCTCATACAGCGCAATCTTGAAACTGCCCTGAAAACGGTTCCGGAAAAGATATGCATCCGCATTCCGCTCATGCCAGGCCTGAATGACTCAGAGGAAAATATCGCTGCCATGGCCGCCCTTCTGGAACCGTATGGCGTGCATCATGTTGATGTTCTGCCCTGCCACTTCTTCGGGGCAGGCAAATATGATGCGCTGGGCCGTCCCCAGCCGGAGGTCAGGGAATACACGCCGGAGGAGCTTTCCGTTATTCTCAGGCGTTTTGCAGCCCACGGCCTGGAAACAGAAATCGTTTAGAGGCAGGCACAATAAGGACGAGCATTAAGGACGAACAATAAAGTCACATAATAAAGAGCCATCGTAAGGACGATACCAAAGACTATACAAGAGACACCCAGACACACTAGGGAGGATTTATCATGGATACCAATACAGCCTACCGCAGGAAAAGGATCATTCTGTTCCTGGCCATTTCCGTCGGCTATCTGGTTGTTTTCTTCCAGAGGGTTGCGCCGGCCATTGTCGGACCGGTCATGGCTGAGGAACTGGGGCTTGCCGCAACTGATCTTGGCATCATGGCCTCCATGTACTTCTGGGCCCAGGCTGCAGGCTGCATCCCGGCAGGCCTGTTCTCCGATACCTTCGGCCCCCGCAAAATCATTGCCACAGGCCTCATATGCGCCGCAGCCGGCACAGCTGTCTTTGTTATGGGAAGCAGCATGCCCATGCTGGCACTGGGCCGCTTTATCATAGGCCTGAGCGTCAGCGTGGTCTTTGTGGGCGCCATGAAGATCTTTTC
>CAVJEZ010000211.1:0-3577 GCA_963648625.1 Odoribacter splanchnicus | reverse complement strand
GAAACAGGCCTGAAATCGGCCGCATTGAGGGAAGCTTCCTCTTCCCTGGTCAGGACCTGTATGCTGTCGATGCGTACCTGTATGGAATCCTTGAATATGTTGCTGACGCCCTGGACAAAGGCATAGCTGTTTTCGGGAAGTTCCTGCGGGGAAAGCTGTCCTCTTACGGGCCAGCGCTTGGCAGGCAGGCTTCCTGAGGCATCGTTCAGTTTGAAGGACCAGAACGGCTCGCCGTTGTTTTTTGCCTGCTGCTGCACTTCGCTGATGCGGAAAATGCCGTTCAGATTCTGATTGCCTTGTTTTATGTCTGTAATGAGCATTCCTTTCTGTAGCATGGGTTTGTTTTATGCAATGCACCTGGCAGACTTTTCCTGGTCTGAGAGGCATGCATTTCCTCCTTATGTAAAACTGCTTTTGCTCCGGCATGTCCCGGGAGAAAAACAGAGGCAGGCTGGCAGGGACAGAAAAAAGAAGCAGCGGCAGAGCAGGCCGGCATACCATTGTCCTGTGGACATACGTTCACTGGGACTGTACATTTTATATGAACACTTTGCCATAAGGAATTACGGGGAACAGCATGAAAGTCCTGATTACCAATGACGACGGAATACGGGCCGACGGCCTGCGCGCTCTCTACAAGGCTCTGCGCGAACGCGGCCACGAGGTATTTGTGGTAGCCCCCATGCGCCAGCAGTCGGGCGTGGGGCACTCCCTTACGTTTTTCAGGCCCTTGCAGGCTTCCGTTGTCAAAGAAGATGACTTTGAGGGGACAGGAGTCTACGGCACGCCGACAGACTGCATCAAGCTTGCCCTGGGCAATCTTCTGCCCTGGAGGCCGGACCTGGTCATGAGCGGCATCAATGCAGGATGCAACGTAGGACCCGATATCCTGTACTCGGGAACAGTGGGCGCTGCCACGGAAGCATGCCACCACGAAATCCCGAGCATGGCTGTCTCAAACAATGAATATGAGCACGTGGACATCATGGCCAAGGCCAGGCATGTCGTAGCCATGGCAGAAGCCATAGACTGGGACAATGTGCCCAAGCGGCGCGTGATCAATGTCAATTATCCCAAAGGCCCTCTCTCCGGGTGCAGGGGTGTGCGCATCTGCCCGCAGACATCGGCTGTCTGGCAGAATTCCTATGAGGAACGCACGGATCCCAGGGGCGGCCGCTACTGGTGGCTTCTTGGCGAAGTGCCACAGGACGATGTCAATGCCGGCACTGACATGGCCCTGCTCAACGGCAACTATATTACCATAACGCCCTTGTGCTTCTCCTTTACCGACAAGACAGGCCTGGCTTCGCTGGAAAAGATGACGCTTCCCGGAACGGAAGCATCCGCTCAGAAGTCATAGGCTGCCTGCAGCTCTGTGACAGGTTTCAGGAAGAAGCTGCTGAATTTTCATCTTCCTCTGTACGTCAGGATGTGCTATCCTTTTTGCAGACTGAGCGTACAGCCCCAGCCGGTACAGTCCGGGTAAGGCCTGTGCCCCCGGCCATTTTCTGAAAGATGGTGCCGGAAAGAGAGTGCGGCAGCCGGTCTCGCTCTTTCAAAACTGTCTTTTGCATGCAATCATATTTTCTTTTGGAGGTTTGACATGCCCCTTATTGGCCCCAAAAAAATGTTTGAAGCTGCCTATGAAGGCAAATTCGCCATTGGTGCGTTTAACGTCAACAATATGGAAATCATTCAGGGCATTATGCGTGCTGCCTCTGAAGAGCAGTCTCCTGTGATTTTGCAGGTTTCTGCCGGCGCCAGAAAATATGCCGGCCAGGTCTACATCATGAAGCTGGTCGAGGCAGCCCTGATTGAGGATCCCAGCATCCCTGTCTGCGTCCATCTGGATCATGGCCCGTCCTTTGAAATGTGCAAGGACTGCATCGACGGCGGCTTTACCTCCGTCATGATCGACGGTTCCTCCCTGCCTTACGAGGAAAACATCGCCATTACCAAAAAAGTCGTTGAATATGCCCATCCCCGCGGTGTCTGGGTAGAGGCCGAGCTTGGCAAGCTGGCCGGCATTGAGGAACATGTGCAGAATGCCGAGCATGCCTTCACTGATCCCGACCAGGCCGTGGACTTTGTTGAAAAGACAGGCTGCGACTCTCTGGCTGTTGCCATCGGCACAAGCCATGGCGCCTACAAGTTCAAGGGCGAGCCGCACCTCGACTTCCCCAGGCTGGAAACCATCTGCCAGAAACTGCCCAACTACCCCCTGGTGCTGCATGGCGCCTCTTCCGTGCCCCAGGAATTTGTCGAGCTCTGCAACAAGTACGGCGGCAATGTCGGCGGTGCCCGCGGCGTGCCGGAAGACATGCTCCGCAAGGCTGCCAGCATGGGCGTCTGCAAAATCAACGTCGATACCGATATCCGCCTCGGCCTGACTGCCTCAATCCGTCAGCACATGGTTGAGCATCCGGAACACTTTGATCCCCGCCAGTACCTCAGTCCTGCAAGGGATGCCGTCTGCAAGATGGTGGCCCGCAAGATCCGCGATGTCATGGGATCCTCCGGCACGATTGCCCTCTTTAAGTAAGACTGTTCTGACAAGCGTATAAATTAAAAGGAGCAGGCAGATGCCTGCTCCTTTTTGCATTCCTGCCGGCAAAGCGCCAGGCCGGATTGTTCGGATATCCTCTGAAACAGCCCGGGACTTCTCTCTCAGCCGTCAGCTACATCTCTGGTGCCAGTGCTGACAGATCGTATTCCTGGCTTTCGACGATATCGGCACGGACCATGGCGCCGGGCTTAACGCCTGCGCCGCTGATGTAGCACATGCCGTCCACATCCGGAGCCTGGAACCAGACGCGCCCGTTATGCAGGCCGGGCCATTCCGGATTGACGCTGTCCACAAGAACATCCTGGCTTGTTCCGACCTGTGTTTCCAGGAAGTCTTTGCTGATGTCCTGCTGCAGTTCCATAAGGATGTTGCGGCGTTCTGTCTTGACATGGTCTTCCACCTGGTCCGGAAGTGAGGCTGCCTTTGTGCCTTCCTCAGGCCAGAAGGTGAAGACGCCAAGCTGCGTAAAGCCGATTTTTTCCACAAAGTCGCACAGATGCCTGAAATGGGCATCTGTTTCGCCCGGGTAGCCTACAATAAAGGTTGTGCGCAGGGCAGCATCAGGGATGGCTTCCCGTATCTCGCTGCAGACCTTTTCGGGATCGGCAGCAAAGGGCCTGCCCATGTTCTTCAGAATGTCGGGATGGCTGTGCTGCAATGGCATATCGAAGTAGGGCAGAAGGGAAGGAACCTCGCGTACCGTCTTCAAAAGCTCCGGCGTGATGCCATTGGGATACAGGTACAGCATGCGCAGCCATTTGACAGCTTCTATCTCGCCTAAGGAACGCAAAAGGTCAGGAAAGACATTTCCGCCGAGCCCCAGATCGTGGCCGTAGTCAGTGAGATCCTGGGCAATAAGCACGAGTTCTTTGACGCCCTGTCCGGCCAGGTAGCGGGCCTCTTCAAGAAGATGTTCCTTTGGCGCAGAGTGCAGGGGGCCGCGGATGGAAGGAATGGTGCAGAAGGCGCAGTGATGGCGGCATCCTTCCGAAACCTTGAGATAGGAATATG
>CAVJEZ010000210.1:0-3577 GCA_963648625.1 Odoribacter splanchnicus | reverse complement strand
CTTCATTCCTGCCTTCATCATTTTCTTCCTCCGCTTCTTCTGCCGTCCTGCGGCAGGCCTTGTCTTCAAATCCCTGGCTGCCTGCAGCCGCAGGCCCTGCGGGATGCAAATTTTCATTCTCTGCAACGGCAGCTGCCCTTTCAGGCTCTGCCCTGCGCTCATGCTGAACCGTCCCGGATTCCTGGCACGCCTGATTTGCCTGGCTTTCCTGGCACACATCTTCCTCCTGTCTTATCTGCGGATCCCGGTAGCACGGCACGCCGTCATCTGAGCAAAAGTGGGATATGGGAGCCTGGCGCCTGTAGGACACGCCGTTGTCAGCAAGGCCCAGCCTGTCGCGCATCATCTTCTGCACTTCTCCCAGGGTGACTTTGCGCGTGTCTGTGCCGGGCTTCAAAAACCTGAGCACGGGGAGTGTCTTCTTTTTCAGCATTTCCTCATATGCATTTTCAGACTGCTCCCTGACCTCCATGTCTTCGCCGGGAGACATAGCGGTGCCGCTGCCGGCAACACTGGGGCGCCTGCCCTTTCTGAGTGCTTTCAGGCCGGCAGGGCGGCCCGGCTTTTCTGCTGCAGGCTCCGCCATGCCCTCTTCCTCAGGCATTGCTGCGCCCATGCCTTCCTGTCCTGCCTGCGTGTTTGATCCGGCCTTGCCTGCTGCCCTGCGTCTGGCAGAAGGCAGCATGTACTTTTTCCCTGTCCCGGCCTTTTTTCCTGTCTTCCTGCCGGAACCTCCCCGGGATGCCTCGGATGCCTCCTTCATGCCTTCGTCAGCCATGCTGCCATTTTCAACGGCATAGGCCTCTTCAAGCATGGCGTCATACATCGCATCATACATTGCGTCACGCGCTTCAGGAGATTCCATAGCTTCCGGGGAATCAGGAACATCAGCGGGTGTAGCAGATTCAAGCATTTCCAGGGATTCAAGGATTGAGCCGTCATCAGCATCCAGTCCCTCCCTGTCCCCTGCATCCCCTGCTGCCACATCCATGCTCCCTGTTATTGTTCCTGTTATTGTCCCGGCAGCCTGTGCCTTTTTTGTCCTTCTCTTCCCTGCTTCTGCCATGCTGTTTTCTCCTCTGTCCTTTGCCTGTCCGGATTGCTGCTTCCGGCACAGGGCATTTGTCATTGCCTGTCATTGTCTTTCATGATGCCTGTCATGCTGCTTATCCCTTGGCGCCCGCCTCTTTTTCAGCGGACAACCAGGCCTGCCTTTGGCCTGTCCTCCTGCACGGCGCTGCCGGCCTCCTTATTCTGCGCTGTGCGCAAAAGCAGTATGCCCATCTCCGTGCCGGACTTCAGGACAACCGTGGGCGCCCTCTCAAAGTTTCTCTCCATCTGCCTGCCAAGCTTTTCGCCCACCTTGCCGCCCGCAATCCAGGCCTCGTCAGAGAGGCTGTAGCGTGGCGTGCTTGATCCCGATCCGTAGACTGAGGAATAGGTGCTTGTGCCCGACCTTCTTGTGGCATCACCAAAGCCTTCCAGAAAGGAAGCCGCTATCAGGCCGCCAAAGCGTTCCAAAGCATGCGTGTCAACCGAGGAGCGCACTGCTGTCCTGTCTGTCTTGGGATCAATGGCGCAGCCCTGTATGGAGAGGCTTTGGCCGTCTTTTGTCACAAGCTCCGTAAAGTTCAGGACCAGGTGCTCCCCGTGCCGCACAAAGCTGCCCACTGCCTTTGCTCCCTTGTAGGGGCCTATGACAACCTCGGCCATGGCAGGTCCCGGCGCATCGGAGTCAAGCGTCACCCGGTTTACGGCAAGCAGGATGTCGCCCGGACGCATGCCCGGCAGTCCTGTTGCAGGAAGTGAAACATCCTTTACAGCTGCCTCCTTTTTCTCTGCTGCCAGGCCGTCCTCAGCAGGCCTGCTTAAGACCAGCATGGCTCCCCTGGCAGGCGCTTTCTGCTGGCGCACCGCACCGAGGTACTGCAGCATGCGCTTTTTCTGCTGCCCGTCGTCCTGCTGCTTTGCACTTTTTTCCTTCATTTTCCCTGTCCCTGTTGCGCCGTATGCCGGCGGCTTCCTTTTCCCTGGCACAGTCTTGTTGTCCGGAGGCGGGTCCGGCTTCTTTTCCTCTGCCTTTGGCTGGGTTACCAGCACCGGGCCCTGCGGCTTTGCCTGTACTCTTTCGCCCATGGCCGGCGCCACAAAGCTGTCCTCCTTTTTCACGGCTTCCTCGGCCTTCCTCTCCGAGTATACGGCCAGCTGCTCCCTGTAGGCAGGGCTTGCATCGGGCGAGAGCCTTGAGGCGCTCTTACCCGAGGGGCTGATGTCAGCCACCCTGGCATAGCCTTCGTCCCTGTCGTGGCAGCGGGCAATGCCCAGTGCTGCAAAGGCCAGCAGGCAGAAGAGCACAAGCTTTATGATCCATCCAGGCAGAAGGCGCTTTCCTTGCGCCTCAAACCCCGTGCCGCCATCATTGCCATCCTTTTCAAAGGGATCCATTGCTCCCTGTACAGCCCCGGCATCCGGATCCTGTCCAGGCCAGCCGTTCATGCCTGCACTGCCATTAATCTCCGGCATATGTCCTCCCTGCGGCTTCAGCCGCCAGCCTGCATTCCTGCATGCCAGTTGCAGGCCCCTTACGGCACTGCTTCCCCTGCTGCTTCCCGCAGCCTGACCTGCACTGCCCTGCCGTCTATGCTGAGCACTATGGACGGCGTAACAGGCATGGCATAGACCTTCATGCCCGAGCTTCCGGCGCAGGAAAGCCAGGCAGGCCAGATGGCCTCGTATGGCGATCGCAAAAGCAGCCTGTCCTTGAGGCGCCACAGGGAAAGGCCGGGAATCTGCGGAGAGGTCCGGACTTTGCCTGCCTTGTCAGGGACTATGCCGTGCACAAGGGAGAGCAACTCATCCGAGGCCGTCTCGGGCCTTGGGCCTATGGCAACGGGCCTTGCAGACGGCCCCTGCCCCTCAAGCCTGATGACAGTCAGGGCATCGCTCACCCTGCCGCTGCCTCTTGATCCTGCGCTGACAAGATGGAGCAGCACAGGATAGGCGGCATTCTGCAAAGTCAGCACCAGGTTGCCTGAGGCATGGGCCTTTAGTGGCAGCACTGTCACAATGTGGCTGTGGCTTTTGTCCTGGCCGGCTTTTTCCCTGTCCCCTGACTCAGGCATGGCCGGGCCTGAGACAGAAAAGGCCTCTGCATTGCCAAGGATGGCCGTGAGCACCGGCCAGGGCGCCCCGGTCACATCCTGAAACATGATGGTGGATGAATAGCCTGCTGCCAGGTGCACCACATGCGGGCTTTTCTGCGGCGTGCAGGGCAAAGAGACTACCCTGGTCTTCATGGCTGCAGGATCAGGGCTGACGGCACTGTCAGCCTCGTCCTGCCTTTCCATGAACCGCCTGATTTCCTCAGGGCTCAGCGGCAGCAGCTCGTCCATGGAGTCATCAAGGTCCTGCCGGCGCTTTTTCTCCTTCTGCTCCCGGCTCCCGGCATCATCCTGGTCCGCATCACAATTATCAGGGGGCCCTGTCTCATCCTGCCCGGATACTTCTTCCCGGGCCGCATCCTGCGCCCTGTCCTGTATCTTGACCTGCGCCGTATCCTGCGTACTGTCATGCGCCC
>CAVJEZ010000209.1:0-3582 GCA_963648625.1 Odoribacter splanchnicus | reverse complement strand
CCTCCATGGCCTGCTTTCCTATGTGTCCTGGCTGCCGCAAAGAATACACAGATCCGCTCAACCGGCGCTTTCATGCACAGCCCGTTGCCTGCCCTGAATGCGGGCCCAGACTCTGGTTCCTGGATCATAATGATGTGCTGGCTGGCAGAACCAAGCCATCACTGTCTTCCATGGAAGCGGCCGTAGAACGGGCCGCAGATGCTATCATTGCAGGGAAAATTCTTGCCCTGCGCGGGCTTGGCGGCTTCCAGCTTGTCTGCGATGCCCGCAAGCAAGAAGTGGTACAGCTTTTGCGGCAGCGCAAAAACAGGCCCCACAAGGCCTTTGCGCTCATGTGCCGCTCCCTTGATGCCATACGTTCCCTTTGCCGGCTTTCAGACAATGAGGCTGGACTTCTTGCCTCGCCCATGCGACCTGCAGTCATCCTGCAAACACTGCCCAATACGCTGCCAAAAGAACTGGCTCCGGATCTGGCAACACTTGCCTTTATGCTGCCGACAACACCACTGCATATAGTTCTTTTGAAGGTGCTAGCCGAAAAATGCTCAAGGCTAGGTCTGGAAGAACCTGTTCTTGTCATGACATCAGGCAACAGCAGCGGCAACCCCATCTGCCTTGGCAACCGCGAGGCCATACGCAGGCTGAAAGACATTGCCGACTGCTTTCTTTTGCACGATCGCGACATTCTCTGCCGCGTGGATGACAGTGTTGTGGCGCTGAACGATGATGGTAACGATGCTCCTGCTGCCTTTTTCCTGCGCAGGGCCAGAGGCTATGTACCGGCATCCATCCAGCTTGGCAGAATTGCCAAAAAAAACGGGACAGATTGCGTCTTTGCAGCCGGTTCGGATCTCAAGGCTGCCTGCTGTTTTACCAGGGGCAGTGACGCCTTTGTAGGGCAGCATACAGGCGATCTGGAACAGGCAGGCGCAGCAGTATTTTATGACGAAGTGACTGCCCATCTTCAGTCTCTTCTGGAAGTACGGCCCAGTCTTGTCATCTGCGATGCCCATCCTGATTTCTATTCGTCCAGGACTGCTACAAAGCTTGCTCAGGAATGGCAGGCCCCGCTTATCACCTTGCAGCATCATGCTGCCCACGCAGCCTCTGTCCTGGCAGAGCACGGTATTACCGAGCCTACCCTGGTTCTTGTTCTTGACGGCTTTGGCTTTGGCCTTGACGGGACAGCCTGGGGAGGCGAGCTTGTCCGCATGGATCTTGGCAGGGCGCAATGGTCAAGGGCAGGGCATTTTGTTCCCTTTGCCCTGCCTGGCGGCGATGCTGCAGCCAGGTCGCCCTGGCGCCTTGCTGTCTCGCTGGCATCCATGATGCAGGATACAGAGCTTGCCGCCTCAATTCTTGCGGAATGGGAAGCAAAAAAAGGCAAGGAAGCGGCCTTTGTCCTTGCCATGATCCGGCGCCATATCAATTCACCGCTGTCTTCCAGCTGCGGACGGCTTTTTGATGCCGTTGCCGCCCAGCTGGGCCTTTGCGACAGCATTACCTATGAAGGACAGGCAGCCATCCGTCTTGAAACTCTTGCCTCTTCAGCCGGCACAAAGGACACATCAGTCAGCACGGACTGTATACTTAAGCACAACGGAATAAACGGAATGCTTCTGCTTGATTCCTGCGCCCTTTTTGAACGGGTATGCAGGCTGCAAAAGGAAGGCGCTGATCCGGCTTGTACAGCCCTTGATTTTCATGCACAGCTTGCCAGGAATCTTGCTGCACTTGTGGCCAGGGCACATCAGAAAAGCGACGGACAATACGTGGGTCTTTGCGGCGGAGTCATCAACAATACTCTTCTCAGGCATATGCTTTGCACGGAACTGGCAGAACGTGGGTTTACGCCGCTCATTCCGTGCAAGGTTCCTGCCGGAGACGGCGGGCTGTCACTCGGACAGGCAGCCTTTGCCCTGGCATATCTTCGCAACCATAAAAAGAACGATACAGCAGATATGCAGCCTACCTGCCAAAAGCCGCAATAATGCGCCCCTGGCGCAGGCTGACACGGCCTAACGGGATATCTCCCAGCCACAGGCCGGCCTCCTTTCCTTTCAGTTCCGTCCTGCGGGCAGCACCGCTCAGAAGGGAGCGCACCTCGGCTACGGACTCAAGGACCAGGCTCTGCTCATTCTGCTCCATGCAGACGCGCAGCCTGGGATCAGCCTGAAAGCCCTGGGCGCCCATTTTTCCAAGGGCATAGCCCTGCCAGACAAATTTTTCAGGAAGACATATGCCAGCAAGGCGCGGGAGAAAACGGACCGTTCCTGAAAAGACGCCGCACCTGCCCTCAGGAAGCAGGGCAGGACTGACTGTGGCTGAGGCAAGACTCCTTGCCTCAACAGATCCTCCGCCCCAGCCGGATTCATGCGCTTCTTCACTACTATCACTACTATATGAAGGTGCATCACAAGGATTAGAAGGACTGTCAGGCTTGCGCAGGCGGGCGATATAGAATCCCTGGGCCTGGGAGCGTGTTCCGTCTACCCTGAGCGTCCCCTCGCTGCCAGTCTTAGGATCCCAGACAAAGCCAGAGAAGGGCTCAAGAGGATCGCGTACAAGGCCAAGCTCCCTTTCTGCATACTCAACCTGGCGCTCGTTTTCATCGCTGTTTGTGGTGCAGGTTGAATAGACAACAACGCCGCCAGGAGACAGCAGTCTTGCTGCGTGCTCAAGCAGACTGCGCTGCAGCTGGATCAGGGGCTGGATTTTTTCCTTGCGCCAGACATCAAGGACATGGGGATTTTTTTCTACAGTCCCCCATCCGGAACAAGGCGGGTCAAGCTGTATATAGTCTGCTGACCCTTCCCGCAGGGGCAGCCTGTCACCAGAATAGGAGCATGTTCCTGCCTGTATAAAGTTGCAGGCATGCAGATTCATGCGCAGCGTATTGAGGCGGGAGTGCGAAAGCTCATTGGCAAGGACAAAGCCGTCCCTGCCCACCAGCTGCGCCACAAAGCCTGTCTTGCTGCCAGGGCTTGAACACATGTCCACCACAAAGGAGCCAGGCTTAGGCGCCAGGGCCAGGGGCGGGAGCATGGACGATCTGTCCTGTATATAGACATAGCCAAAATACGCAGCCAGGGAAGAACCCAGGGGAAAGGGTTCTTCCTTAAGCCGGTAGCATATATCCGAAAAAGGCTCCTGCTCAAAACGGAAGCCTTCCTGTTCAAGCAGCTGCCTGACTAAGGCAGCATGGCGATCGTCCGCAACAATGCGGAAAGAACGCAGGGGGGAAGGGGTTGCTGAAACTGTCTTCATATCCAGGTGTTCACACTCTTGATAGTGCACAAAAGAGGGGACTTGGCATCCCCTAAAAAGCCCGTATTTTATCTGATAGTACTGTTCCAAAAGACAAATTCCGGTATCAGACAAAGCCCCAAATGACAACTGCCGCTACTTCAGGAATTCAGCGGGAAATTCCAAGGCAGGCTTATGCCCGCCATTGTAGCCTGCAAGCAATAACAACATTGCAGACCACGCAAAGACAGGGTATCATGCTTTGCCTTGAAGCATTTTGCTTCATCATACTCCAAGACTATCCATCCGCTCTTGCGGACACACAGTGTATAAAGG
>CAVJEZ010000208.1:0-3586 GCA_963648625.1 Odoribacter splanchnicus | reverse complement strand
GGCAGCGAGGTGGCCTTCATCTGCGTGGGCACGCCTTCTGACGAGGACGGCTCTGCCGACCTGCAGTACGTGGAAGCAGTCGCCAAGGAGATTGGCGAGGTCATGACCAGCGAGCTCATTGTTGTGGACAAATCCACTGTGCCAGTGGGAACGGCAGGCCGTGTCAGGGCCATGGTTGAGCAGGGGCTTAAAAAGCGCGGCCTTGATATCCCCTTTGACGTGGTCTCCAACCCTGAATTTTTGAAGGAAGGCGCTGCCATCCATGACTTTATGAAGCCGGACCGCGTGGTTGTGGGCACTGACAACGAGCGTTCTGCCACCATTATGCGCGAGCTCTATGCTCCCTTTGCCCGTGACAGGGAAAAGCTCATCATCATGAGCGTGGCCAGTGCCGAGATGACCAAGTATGCGGCCAACTGCATGCTGGCAACCAAGATAAGCTTCATCAATGAAATTGCCACGCTGTGCGAGAAAACAGGCGCCGATGTGCGCGAGGTGCGCAACGGCATAGGAGCTGACTCCCGCATAGGCTACCAGTTTATCTATCCTGGCGTCGGCTTTGGCGGATCCTGCTTCCCCAAGGATGTCAGGGCCCTGATTCGTACAGCCAGGGATTTTGGCATGGAAGTGCCCCTGCTGTCCGCAGTCAACGCCGTCAATGTCCGCCAGAAGGTGCACCTGGCCCACATTATTGAAAAGTATTACGAGCCCCAGGGCGGCGTGAAGGGCAAAACCCTTGCCATGTGGGGCCTGGCCTTCAAGTCCAACACGGACGATATGCGCGAGGCAGCCTCCCTTGACATCATCAGGGAGCTGACAGCCAAAGGCATGCACATCGTGGCCTACGATCCCGTTGCCGCTGACAACGGACGCCGCATCCTGGCAGACAACAAGCTGGTCACCATTGTTGCCGACCAGTATGAAGCCTGCCAGAAAGCCGATGCCCTGTGCGTTGTCACGGAGTGGAACCAGTTCCGCAATCCTGACTTTGAGCGCGTGAAGGGGCTTCTGACAGCGCCTATCGTCTTTGACGGGCGCAACCTCTATGAGCCCTCTGCCATGGCCAGGCGCGGCTTTGCCTATTTCTGCATAGGCCGCAAGGGCGCCGCAAAGCAGTAGTTCAGTACGATTCAGGCACATGCCTGTCTGCAGGCCAAATTAAAGAGAGGGGGAGCCACATCTTTGGCTCCCTCTTTTCTTTTTCCCATGATCCGGCCGCAGCCGGAGGGAAAACAAAAAGGCGTCCGCAAATGCATTGCAGACGCCCTGGTTAATTTGGGATTCCTGTCACTTGTACAGCGCAGGATTATTCTTGTTGTTACTTGCCGGCAACGGGCTTGACAACACAGCCGGAACGCAGGCAGCGGGTGCACACGTTCAGGGTAGCAACGGTGCCGTCGGCAAACTGATGACGCACGCGCTGCAGGTTGGGGTTAAAACGACGCTTTGTTTTGATGTTGGAATGGCTGACCAGATTGCCAACCTGCGGGGTTTTGCCGCAGAATGCACACTCTTTGCTCATTGGATTTCCTCCCTGTATGTAGAAAAAAAATTGAAGCCTGGTACAATGTCCTGCGTTTTCCGGATGCCTGGCAAGGATGTATGCAGACTGACTGCGCTCCTTCCCGGGATGCGCCTTTGAAGCAGAAAATAAATGGCGCTTGTGGTTGCTGTGGAAAAGACAGGAGAAAATATGTTCCACCTGTAAGTGTGGCACAAACGGATTTACTATCTTATATAGTTGGTAATTGCAAGTAATTTATGAATAAATATTTGTTCTGTGCCTGCTTTTTGCTCAAACCGCCGTCTTTTTTTTCTTTGTGCTTGACCCTGTGCCGCAAATTCCGTAAAAATTGAACTGCATTTTCAATAATGCCTTGTCCCTGCCCGGAACCTTTTTGCAGGAGAACCGCAGTACTTTGCACGCAGACTGTGTATACGCTAGGCCTTGCGGCTGCATCAGGCATCCGCATTGTATTGCTGTCATTATCGCCGTCTTCGCCCTGTACTGCGCATTCTGCCTGCCGGAGGAAAAGCCTGTGAAGCTGGCAGACCTTTTTGCACCCTACAGCGGCGTGCTCGGGGCAGGCCTTGTGCGCACGCTTCTGACCGGCTCCTGCGGGGCACAGACAGTAGCCAGTATGACTGCTTCCCTTATGGCAGGCATAACAGGCTATGATGTCGCCCATACAGGCACCAGAAAGGGTGGCAGGGTGCTTGCAGGGGCTCCGGTTGTCCTTCCTGTGGACGGCAGCATCAGCGAGTATTATCTGAAAGTAGTGAAGGAAATGCGCCAGCGCGGAAAACAGTCATGCGGCTGTGCCATTGCCAGCAGCCGGAAGCTGCGCAATGCCTGCTGGCATGAAGCGGCAAAGATTATGACAAAGAAGGCAAAGGGCACGTTGTCGAAGACGATGCCCTTGTCAGAAGCAGAGCGCCTGGCCCATGAAAACCAGCTTGCCATGCATACGTTTGCAGAGAGCACCAAGAGCTTTGTGGCGGGCAGGGTACGGGTGCGCCATCCTGCCCTGCACAATGCAAAGGGGCTTGCCTCTGTCAGGCGCATTCTTGAGAGCAGGGGCATATCCTGCACCCTGAATGCCGTAGCAGGATCGGCACTTCTGACCTATGACGCCTCAAAGATGACTGAAAAACAGTTTTGCCAGGCAGTCCTTCCCTTTGCCAGGACGCTCTGCTTTGCCTGAGCCTGCCTAAAACCTGAAGTAGATAAAGGCATTGGTTTCAGATGGCAGGCGCAATAACATAGCGCCAGAGAAGCGTTGCCATGAGCAGAATAAGGGCAATGGTCAGAAAGAAGCGCACTGCTTTGGTGCCGATGCGCATGGCAGTCCTTGTACCCAGCCAGTTGCCGGCAACGGATGCCGCCAGCATGGACAGTGCCAGCGGCCACAATACCACGTCCGATGTAATGAAGATGACCATGGCGCTGAAGTTGGAAGCCAGGTTTAAGACCTTGGTTGTGGCAGAAGCCTCGACAAGGTTGCGCTTTAAGATCCAGTGAAAGGCCAGGATGAAGAAACAGCCTGTCCCGGGCCCGAAGAAGCCGTCATAGGCGCCGATAACAAGGCTTATAAGAGGAGTCAGGATCCAGAACCTGGGGCCTTCAAGCGGTATTGCAGAGGTGTTCCCTGATTTTGGCTGCACCAGCGTCAGGCACATGGCGCAGGGCAGAAGGATCAAAAGTATCTTGCCAAGCACGTCGCTTTCAAGGGCGAGGGCCAGGGACGATCCCAGGCCTGATCCGGCAAGCGCAAAGGGAAGCCCCAGAAAGGCAATGCGCCAGATGACAAATTTTCCCCTGGCAAAGAGGAAGACCGAGACCATGGTGCCTGTGCAGGCCTGCACCTTGTTGGTGCCAAGCGCAAACTGGGGCGGAATGCCGCTCAGCATCAGGGCCGGTATGGTAATAAGCCCGCCGCCGCCTGCGATGCTGTCTATAAAGCCGGCTACGAAGGCAGCCAGCGTGCAGAATGTCATGATGCCAAAAGTCAGCGTCACCATAAAGTCCGTCCCATACAGTCCTTCCCACAGATTCAGCAGCATCAGTCCCAAAACAATGTCTGCC
>CAVJEZ010000207.1:0-3621 GCA_963648625.1 Odoribacter splanchnicus | reverse complement strand
TATAGAGCATGCCGTGGGCTGTCCTGCTGCCCAGGGCACGTGCACAAAGGTAATGCTTTTTGAAGGCTCTCAGCCATTCAGCGATTTCTTCCCATGAGAACAGTACATGGGGCATAACCTTTAGAAAGTAGCCGTTTGATGCATTTTTTGTATGGCAAAGATTGTCAGCAGAGAAGGTCGTGTTTATGGGCACTCTCTTCTTCTTCTTCTTCTTCCTACTGAGCAAAGGAGGGAGAGGTAACATGATAGTGAATTTTACCGCCCTTGCGGGGTTAGAGGTTGATGGGGGACAACTACACTGTGTTACTATTATTGTTCAGGCTGGCATACAGTTTTGTTATGTGCAGTGATTGCATCTCTACTGTGATGCAGCCTGTAAATTTATTGCAGTATGCAAAACAACATAGCGATTTGCTATGTTATTGCTGCTTGATTTGCTGAAACGCCTGGCAAAAGCTGCAGAAAAGGCATTTGCCTTGGCCAGCCTGTATCCTGAGGCATAACACAGCCGCTTTCAGGCGGCATGAGACAAGCCAGGGGAGAACACAGGCCATGCAGAAACTCTGCCGCTGCAGCCGTTATTGGCGCATACAAGCGCCTGAAGACGGCACAACAGCAGAATGCTACTGCTGCGAGCTTCTGTGCGGTCCGCAGTGATAGCGGACGGATCTTTGCAGGACGTTTTTCATCAGATTCTGCCAGGCAGGCAAAATACTAATGATAATGATACCTGTTATGAAATAAAATGCAAGCAGATTTTTACATGTGAATCTGCATGCGCAGCACAATAAATACTGTGACAGACTGTGTGCCAGACACGATGCCATGGTACGGCAAAAAACGCCGTGCATACTGTAGCAGGCTGCGCATGGCAGTTCCTGGTGCGGACCATGAACTGTTTACGCCGGCCGTGCTCTTCTGCACTGCTGTATTGCTGTACTCATGCACTGATGCCCGGATGCCTGAAGCATTTACACTGCTCAGCAGGTGCATCGCTGCATTTTGTTTCGTATTACAGGAGAGCTTCTTTCTGTGCTGTTTTTTTGCAGTACAATAAGGTTGCAAGAAGAGACTGCAACAGCAGGCACTATATGCCTGGTGAACGCAAACAGACGGACAAAAAGCCCTGTGTTGTGACCGAGGTCACATTTGTCAGCTCAGTCGGTTTTTAGTGAGCTGCTTTAAAGCTAATCTGGCGCATCCAGATAAAGCTGCGGTATCGCTTTTTAAGAACAGTAATGCCCTGAATGCAGGTATAGAGCATGCCGTGGGATGTTCTGCTACCCAGAGCACGTGCAAAAAGGAAATGCCTGATGAAGGATCTCAGCCAATCAATGAGTTCTTCCCATGTGTATTGCACATGGGCAATGCGTATCCCGAAGAACCCTCTGGACTCGTCTTCCTTGCTGCAAAGACCGTCACAAGAGAAAGCATGAGTTAAAGCCGTATCTCTTTTCTTCTTTCTGAGAGTGTGGACCGGCAACATGATACTTAATTTAACCGCCCTTTCAGGGTTAGAGGTTGATGAAACAAAGCGGATGCACAATCCGTGCATGAAACAAAGGCTGGCACAAACAGCAACAAAATTGCGTAAGAAACGGCTAAAGACGACTGAAAACTGTAGCAAGCCTTCACGTCGTCTGCCCTGGTACAGGCCAGCACTACTAATTCGCTTTTAACCAAGACCTGTTCACCAACTGAACAGGTTACGGTTTAATAATACTTCTTATTGATAAAAAAGCAAGTGTTTTTTAAGGCAGATGTTGCAAAATGTACAATTTTTTTTACCAGGCGTTCCCTGGTACGGCAGCCTGTTCATGCCATCCCGCCGGCTGTATTCCCTTTGTCGCTGCTGAATCCGGTGCGGCTGCCGCAAAAAGAGCGAATCAGGCTATTTCTTCCGGCTTGCGGAGCCTGTTTTGGCCTGTGCTGATGCAGAAGCCTTTTTTGCAGCAGGTGCGGCCGCTGCCGCAGCCTGCCTTGCACGCAGGGAAAGGCAGGGCGAGATCGTTCCCTCCGTTATCATCTTTTTGCGCAGGGAGCGCAGCTTCCTGGCAATGGCAGTGATATCCTGTGCCGCCATGCTCTCAGGGTGAAGCTTAAGAAGCGGGGTGCGTTTTGCAACCGCGTCCTTCAGCAGCTCGTCATGACGGATTGCCCCCAGCATTTTGGGCGAAATCTGCAGGAATTTTTTGCAGGCATTCAGAAGCCTTGTGCGTGTCAGGGATGTTTCGCTGTCCGAGAAGATGTTGTTTACGGCAACAAGGAAGTTCCCGAGCCTGTGGCTTGTGTGCAGCACCTTGATCAGGGCGTAGGCATCGGTCAGGGCAGTGGGCTCGGGCGTTGTGACCACAAGCTGTATGGTGGCAGCCCTGGCCAGAAGGCGGACCGTGTCAGACAGGCCTGCGCCCAGGTCCAGCAAAAGGAAGTCGTGCTTTTCAGCCAGGGGGCGTACCAGGCGCAGGAACTGCTGGCAGGATGCCTGGTCAAGGCCTGCCTGCGTGCCCGTGCCCGATGCGGCAGGCAGGATGCTGACGCCGGAAGGATCCGTATGCAGGGCCTGGTCCAGGGTGGCCTTTCCCTGCAGCACGTCCCAGACCGTCCTGCCAGGGGTAAAGCCCATGAGCACGTCAATATTGGCCAGCCCCAGATCGCCGTCAACAACCAGGACCGAGGATCCTGCCTGCCTCAGGGCCAGGGCAAGGTTGAGCGTAATGTTGGTCTTGCCGACACCGCCTTTGCCGCTGAGTATGGCTATGCTGAGAGTCTGTGCGCTCATGGCTGAACTCCTGGATGTGCTAAACTATATGTATGCTGCCGGAAACAGGGTCAGAAAAAAGGTCAGGAAGAGAGAGGGGACAGCAGAAAGCTGCGTTCCTCGGCACTTACCCTTGCCTGGTCGCAGGGCCTGTCCCCGCCAAGGACAATATGCCTGGCCTGCTTCCTTTTCTGCTGCCCTGTCTGTCCTGCTTTGCAGTCTTTTTGCAGTTCTGCCCTGATCCTGTCCCCGATTTCAGCCGGGGAAAAATCGTCAAAGGCAGACTCCGTGATGGTAACAAGCAGGCCCTGCGCCGTTTGGGGTGCAAGGCTGGCAAGTGCTTTTTTTAAGAAGGAACGGGCAAGCTGCAGGGAGGCCCGGGGCAGAAAGAGGGCCAGTGTTTCCCTGTCCAGGGCAATGACGCTGTCGCATTCCTGCACAAGGCTTTTGATGCCTGCACAGGCATCAGGCAGTGCATTTTCCCTGGCTGCTGCCGATGAAAAGGCAGGACGCAGGACAACAAGCTGCACCGGGGCTGTCTCAGCTGACATCCCCGGAAACAGCCTGCGCTTAAAGCGCCTGTGTTCAGATGCAAGCAGGCACACAAGTTCGTCTTGCTGTGCCGGCTTTGCAGTTCCGCCTTTTCCCATTCCTGCTCCTGCGATTTGCGTTCTGCCGTTACTTTGCATGCATCTGCTCATGCCTGTAGAGCAGGTAGGCATGCGTAAAGCCATCGATATTGCCGTCCATGACTGAGTCTACGTCCGTGCTTTCATAGCCGGTACGGTGATCCTTGACCAGGCGGAACGGCTGCATGGTATAGGTGCGGATCTGGCTGCCAAAGGCAATGGCATCCTTGCTGG
>CAVJEZ010000206.1:0-3704 GCA_963648625.1 Odoribacter splanchnicus | reverse complement strand
TGCAAAGAGTTCCAGGCAGACCTTGAACGTCTGCGGCGTGAAGGGATTTTGCCCGATCAGGCCCAGCAGAAAAGCCTGGAATTGGCTGACTGAGCCTGAGCGGAAAAGAAGCCAGCCTACCATGACGACTGACATGGCATAGACATGTGCCAGAAAGGGCGGCAGTTTTTCGGGAAAGTTTTTCCCGAAGCGCTCAAGCACAAGAAAGAAGCCGTGATACAGGCCCCACAAAAGAAAGACCCAGTTTGCGCCGTGCCAGAAGCCGCACAGGGCAAACACGATCAGCAGGTTGCAGCAGGTAATGGCTGTTCCCTTGCGGTTGCCGCCTAAGGGAATATAGACATAGTCCCTGAACCAGCCTGACAGGGTCATATGCCAGCGCCGCCAGAATTCCCGTATGCTTTTCGAGACATAAGGATAGTTGAAATTTTCCGGATAGGTGAAGCCGAACATTCTGCCAAGGCCTATGGCCATGTCAGAGTAGCCTGAGAAGTCAAAATAGATCTGGAAGGTATAGGCAATCATGCCTGCCCAGGCCACAAGGAGCGAGATTTCCTGATTGGGCACAGAGAAGGCAGCGTCAGCAACGCGCCCGAAGGTGTCAGCTATGAGCATCTTCTTTGCAAGGCCGTATATATAGTAAACGTCAAAAAATCTTGCATTTGAATTAATTTTTTTGTATAGGTACAAAAAAAGGAGAGTACCTATGCCCAAAAGAAAATATGTAAGCAACATTGAGACATTAAAATCTCAGGCTGAGAAAATCATAAAAACATCCAAGGACCCAATATATAAACATCGTGTAGAGGTTGTAAATTCAGTTCTTCACGGGATGTTTCCTTCTGAGGTGAGCAAAATATTTCATAAAAGCATATCAACAATTACCTCATGGGTAAAGAAAGCAGATGAACATGGCTTCGAATCTATTATACCAGGTACGCATACAGGAAGACCAAGGAAATTACAGCCTGATGAATTAGAAGAATTAAAATCAATTCTTATAAATAAGCCTGAAAACTATGGATTTAGAGTATGGGATGGGCCTTCTATGTCAGAACTCATTAAACAAAAATACAATAAATCAATAAGCATAAGGCAGTGCCAACGTATTTTTCATGAATTAGGATTTTCTTTAATAAGGCCACGTACTATGCCTACAAAAGGAGAAAATAACGAGGAAGAGAGAGAAGAGCATAAAAAAAAATGGCTGCGATTAGGAAAGAAGGTAAAGTAATTATAGTATATCAGGATGAAGCTCATTTTGGACAAACTGCTTCTATTATGCGAGCGTGGGCACTAATGGGCTCTGCACCAGAGGTAAAATCTCCGGCAGGAAGAAAATCCATCAGTTATAGCGGCTTTGTTATTCCTGAAGACGGCAGGCTGATTATGACAAGGCCATCGTGGTTTAATAGCGATAATGTGATTGAGTCTATCAAAGAATTCCTGGAAGCAGCGCATTTAGAAGAGGACCAGGTTATTTGTCTCGTCCTTGATAATGCGCCATGGCATAAGAAGGCCATACGGCTTATCGAAGATGAAAACAATCCGGAATATGCAGATATCCGTAAGAAGATACATTTCGAGCTCTTGCCCCCATATTCCCCTGATTTAAATCCCATAGAGCAGGTATGGCGCATTACTCGCAGGGAAGTGACTCACAACCGATACTTTAGAACTTTGGGGGAACTCGAAGATAAATTAAATTCTTATTTTAATAAATTTTCATGTCCTAACGAAAAATTCAGGACTCTTTGTACCTTTAACTACAATATTTAATGTCGTTTACTATAATAAATAGCTTTTTCCATACCAGATCGTTTTTCAAAACACGCCTTGCAAAAGGCCAGGTAGCATATGCGAACAGTTCTTTCCAAACACCTTGTACATTTTCTTTTCAGTATTCTGGCGGCTGTCATCTTCATGGGAACAGGCCAGTCCGTCCAGGCTGCTCCTGCCCCTAAAGCTCCTGATCCGGCCATACAGCAACAGCAGGACAAGGACAGTGTCTTAAGGCAACTTATCCCTGCAAAGCAGACAATGGTTCCTGGCCTGATAACACAGGACTCTCTCAGGATTATTCCCTATCTTGAATTCTATCTTGATACTGAATCCACTGACATCAGCGAAATTTCATCACCGCAGTCCCAGGAGAAATTCCTTCTCTTTGATCCGGACAGGCTGGAAAAAACTGCCACAGGCACGCTCTGGCTACGCTTTGTTCTGCCGGCAGCACAACCGCAGGCTGATACGCTGGATACCACAGCAGCTGCATCATCAAGGCTTGTTCTTGACCTTGGCTCTTCAATCCCAGGCTCCCCTGTTCTCTACACGCCTGCCGTCACAAGCGAGGGCACGCTGGAATGGAGGGAGGCTCATCCCGAGGGAAATTCACTGCTTCTGCCTGAATCCAATTCCAGTGTGCCGCTTACCTGCTTCCTCAGGATAGACGGCATCCCTGGCACCTGGTTTTCTCCTGTCATAAAGACTGCTGACAGCGTCATCGCTGCCAGCGGCGCCTGGCAAAGCTCCTACTGGCATCTTATAGGCCTGGGCATACTGGGAGCGCTCTTCCTGTCATGCCTTTTCAAGGGGCTGGTCGAACCTGAACAATGGCGTATCTGGATGCTACTCTATCTGGCCTGCGCCGCAGCCCAGAGCTGGGCAGGACTGCCCAAGCCCGAAGGAATGTATACGGCAAAGTCAGTTGCCGCACTCTGTTGCGGCGGACTGGCCATTATACTCTGGCCCCTTGCCGGCAGGAGCATGATGCGCAGTTCCGAAAATTCCCGTGTGCTTGACGTATCCCTGACACTGCTCTGCCTTGTCGGAGCCGCCATCACAGTCCTTCCCCTTGTTCCCCAGCTCAGATGGGTATGCCGTTTTACCGAGCTCTGGCCTCTGGCCCTGGTTCTCTTCATTCCTTCAGCCCTGTGGGGCTGTGCCGTAGGCGCTCCCAACAGCTTTAAGTTCCTGCTGGGCACATGTATTCCGCCTCTGGCTACAGCTCTGGCAGTACTTGGAATACGCTCGAACTTTGCACCGGAAACACTGGCTAATCTGCCACTGCTAGGGGTTGCCCTTGGTGCTGTGATAACAGTTTCCCTTGCCCAGCAGAGCATCCGCCGCAATGACTTAAGCCTGTCCCAGGGAATGCCGGCACCTGCCGGCGGGGACAGCGGCACACTTTCTTCTTCTGCGGATTCCATGCTTCTTGACCTAAAGACTGAAAAAGCTGAGCAGCAGCCTGTCGAGCTTGGTGCCCCCATTAAGCCCGAAGGAAAGGACAGCCTTTTTGCTGCCTATCTTGTACCGCTGCAGAACCTTGAAAAGGGGCTTGCCGGCGCCAATGCCAGCCTTCCTGCCTCCTGCCGCAAGGCACTGGATTCTCTCATCGACAAGACTAAGGAGCTTATTATCGAGCTTCAGGATCTTGAGCAGCAGTCCGCCAAGGAAAAGGAAGAAGCCGGCCACATGAATGTGGTTGTCATCTCAAAGGATTCTTCCTTTGGCGCCATTCTTGGCCATGTCCTGCGCAAGGAAGGCTGCCATATCCGCCAGACGAATTCGCTTGAAGGGGCTCTTGAGCTTGCAGGCAAGCTTCCGGCCTGCATGTATATCTTCCAGGGCGAATTTGCCTCTGTGTCGGCCTCTCCCTGTATTGAAAGGCTCAGCACCATAAAGGCACGCTTTGAGACATATAC
>CAVJEZ010000205.1:0-3738 GCA_963648625.1 Odoribacter splanchnicus | reverse complement strand
GTAACCAGAAAATCGGCAGCGTAGACTGTGACAAAGTCGTCTGGCTCGCCGCCGCTCCACAGGGATACACCGTTCCATTCCGTAGAGACGGCAAGTTGCTGCAAGGCCGCATTCAGCGTCTCTGTATCGCGCTCTGTCCTCTTGTCCGTAGACAGGCCAGGATCAGAGAGAAGCATTTTTTCAAGCTCGGGATTGTTTGAGACGGCAATGATTGGGAAGGCCCTGCTCAAGAGCTGTTCGGTGCATCCGAAAGGATAGTCCCGCAAGTTTGCAGCCAGCGAGCGGTACGCCGCAATCGGGGCAGGCGACACAGTGAGCGTTGTGCCGGCATTGTACTTGTATACTTCCCTTGTCACCGGAACCATGGTTTTCCCTGTGACAGGCCCGTGCTCTTCCGTGGTCATGAGGGGGCTCGGCGGCCTGATGGAGAGGCTCTGTTCCCGTACTGCCAGCGTCTTGTCCTCCTTGTCCGTCTTAAGCTTTGCAGTGAACGTTACTGCGGCTGATCCAAGCTTGTCCTTGCAGGCAAGGGTGAAGGGGATGGTGGCCTCGGCATTTTCGTCGATGGAGACGCTAAATTCCGTTTGCTGTCCGGCTGCGGCCTCAAGGGCAGAATCAGGCTTCAGAGTAACAACAACCGGTACATTTTTGCCGCTGCCCTTTATGGTATTGGCAATAGTGACTGCTCCCTGGAATGTATCGCCAGGAAGGGCTGCCAGGGGCAGGAGGGGACGGATCAGCAATGAGCCGCGCACGGCAACACCGGCTTCGGCAGCACCTGCTGTCAGCAGATTCTGCTCCGATGTACCAACAGCCATGATGCGTATGCGTCCCGAAAGATAGGACGGTACCGGAATACGCACGCTGACAGGTTTTTCAGACACGTCCACAAAGCCAAGCCAGCGGGCAAAGGGCGGCTCGGAACGGCGTCTGAAGGGATTGAGGAAACGTCCACCTGCTCCCATACCGCCGCCAAAGGCAGGAACACGCCCTGCCAGCTGCCTGGTGTCGGGCATAAGGAGGTCAAGAGCCTGCTTGGTTACCACATCTAGCGCCCTGTTGCTTAGAAGATCCTGCAAAGGATTGGGCGTGGCAAAGGATGTTAAAGACAAAATGCCTTCGTCAACGGCAAAAAGCAGTACCTTGCCGCTCTGTTTTGCCGAAAGCTGTACTTCAAGATCTTCCCCAGGGAGCACGCTTTCAGGCGCCTTGATGGCAATCTGCATGTCGCGGCGCTGGTATCCGGAAGTAAACGTGGCGGCCGCATAGACGTGCGGCTTGAGATAGATGGCATCAGAAGTCGCGGAACGCATGAACAGGACGTTGACATAGCCCTGTCCTTCAAAGCTGGCGGGAAGGGTGATGCGCTGTGTGGATGAGCCTGCCTTGCAGGAAAACCAGGCGCTGGTCACGACTTTTTCGCGCTCTATGGTTATAAGGCCGGATCCGTCATAGGGAGCGTTGAAATGCAGGACGATTTCCTCGCCTGGCTCATACTTGTCCTTTTCCAGCCTGAGCTGCAGGTTGCAGTCCTGCAAGGGAATGGAATCCCGTGCAGAAGCCACCTGCAGCGTTTTTCCGGACACAGTGTAGGGAACGGAAAGAAGCAGGTCCCCGTCTTTTCCCCTGATGGTCAGAAGATAGTCGCCAGGTGTCGCCGTATCCAGTGGCAGATCAATGCCGTTTGTCGTTACTGATGTCGTTTTGCTTGTCAGCGGGTTGTCCAGCGGCGTTGCCTCATAGCGGAAGGCGCCGGTTGTATCGCGGATAAGCGTGTTGACATAGGTGCGCTTTGAAACCGTGCAGACAACATTGTCCAGCTGTACCGGTTTCAGCGTATTGTCCACGGCTACGATGTTCAGGGCGCAGGGTGTACCGGCCTGAAGACTGTCCAGTGTATTGGCTTGCTGTACAGGACGGTAGCCCACAACCACGCTCAGAGGAGAGAAGGTGGCCTGTATCTGACGGGTGACAGCCCGTCCGCCTGCGGCCTCAAAGCCTTCTATGCCCAGTATGCCATTGAAAGTTCCCCGCACGGACTCTGTAGGAAGATCCATGCTAGCCTTGCCTTCGTTGTCGGTAGAGAGCATGGGCAGGGCAAGGTCAGTATTTTCTGCGGCTACGGTCGGGTCATAGAAGGTATAGCCCGCAAATTCTGGGAAGGAGAGTTTTGCAGGAGAGATGACAAAATGCGAGCGTATTGCATGCTGCCTTGCTGGTTCTCCATACAATGTTTTTAGCGACATTCTGGCCGTAACCTTGTCGCCAGGAGCTGTGCGTATCCAGCCCCTCTTCATCCCAGGCTCAATGGAGGCAGAGAGGGCCAGCGTGTCGGGCTCAAATTCTTCCACGCGTACCTGGCAGGAACCAAGAATGGGGCCGTTATTGTCCTTGTCACGCACGCGCACATCAAACTGGTACGGGCCGGCAGGGCTTGTCTCGGATGATTTCCATGAGACCTCGGCCAGATGGGGATTGCCAGCCAGGGGCTTGCGCTGCACCACATGTCCTGTTGGATCGGTGATGACTGTTTCCAGAGGCAGTGTTTTTGCCAGAGGCTGCCAGTCAAAGCGGCGCACCAGAATGCCGAAATGCAGGGTTTCCCCTGGCATGTACATGCCTCTTTCAGAGAAAACGGAGGCGACAAGTCCGGCTGAGGCGCTGTGACGGCCCTGTACGGCAAAGGATCCGAAATCAAGGTTGCGTGAGGTGTCTTTCAGGGAAATCCAGGCAAGGGAACTGCTGTCCCCGTCCTTTGTTGCAATGACGGCTACAGGCTCATGCTCTCCTTCATAGCCGCTGGCTGATTCCAGCCTGGCCGACCCGGAAGCATCGGTTTTTGCTTCGTTGAGTACCTGTCCGTTGCGGGCCAGAAGCTGTACCCGTATGCCCTGCATGGGCTGGCCGCTTGCCAGGTTCTGGACAAAGGCCATCCTGCAACCGTCTGCCTCTTCCTTGATGGTGAGTCCCATGTCCGTGACAAGAAGGACCCGTTTGGCAAAGACCAGATCTTCCCCGTTCCTTATGCCTTTTAGCTCAAGCAGCACCAGGCCGGAACCGTCTCCCATATCCTTAAGGATTTTGGGCATGGACAGCATGGGGAAGGAGGCTGCCTTTTCGTCCTTGCAGGCAACAGGAATGCTGCCGGATGTGCTTGCTGTCTGGGCATCCAGCAAATTGTCCGGTTCCCAGTAGTCCAGCGTCTCGGTTGAAAAGCCGTGGTTTGCGGCGAACATGCCCAGGAAGGGCGTCCTGATGCGGCGTACTGTCCATTTAACAGTGTCAATGCCGATGCTGTGCAGGGCAATTGTTCCTGCTCCGCTCACATTCAGGATGTTGCCAGGCTGTAAAAAGGAGAGCTCGGCATCGCCTGACGGGCATTTCAGGACGCGGACACAGCCGTATTTAAGGGGCAGTCCGCTGCTCGATGCAAGGCCTTCCGGCAGATACACGAGGACACAGCGGCCGTTTTGCAAAGGAATTGCGAAACGCAGTCTGTCAGATGGAACAGGCTGGGACAGGAGAACAGGGGCTATCTGTCTGCTGCCCTTAATGTCCTTTGGCGACAGCGAGGGCATTTTTGTCCAGTCTGTCGCTTCACTTGCTCCTGGTTCGATCTTTTCCGGCAGTTCACACATCGTTATGTGCGAGAGGACTTCCTTCGGGTCCACCCTAAGTGTGGTCTTAATTTCCAGTTCGATGCGGCTGTTCAGATTGCTGTCATGCCCTCTATAGAGG
>CAVJEZ010000204.1:0-3761 GCA_963648625.1 Odoribacter splanchnicus | reverse complement strand
TGATAAGCCCTGTCACCACGTCCACGCTGGGACGCTGGGTAGCAATAATCATATGTATGCCGCAGGCCCTGGCAAGCTGGGCCAGGCGGATAATGCACGGCTCAACGTCCTTGCGTGCCTGCAGCATGAGATCAGCCAGCTCGTCAATGACTATGACGATGTAGGGCATGGGCTCAAGATCAGCCAGGTCAGGTGGCAGATTGCCCTTGTAGCTTGCCAGTTTTTCGTTGTAGCCCTTGATGTTCTTGGTATAGAGGCGGGCCATGCGGTTGTAGCGCTGATCCATTTCGGCAACAGCCCAGAGCAGCGCATTCTTGGCGTCGCTCACTTCCTTTACCACGGGATGGACCAGATGGGACTCGTCCTCGTACATGCCCATCTCCACCCTCTTGGGATCCACAAGCAACAGCTTGAGTTCCTGGGGCGTTTTGGTCAGCAGAAGGCTTGTCAGCATGGCATTGAGGCATACGCTCTTGCCCTGCCCGGTGGCACCCGCCACCAGAAGATGGGGCATGCGGGCAAGATCGCTCACATAGGGACGGCCGGTTGTGTCCTTGCCCACCACAAGAGGCAGGGCGCCGCCTGCCTGCTGGAAAGCGGGAGAAGAGGCAATCTCCCTGAAATTGACCACAGACCTGTTGCAGTTTGGGATGACAATGCCAACCGTGTCAGTGCCTGGCACAGGAGCCTGCACAAAAACGGAGACAGCCATAAGCGAGCGGGCAATGTCCTCGGTATGCCGGGTAAACTGGCGCACGGACACGCCGCGGGCAGGCCTCAGCATATAGGTTGTCACCACAGGCCCCGGGGTTGCGCGCACAAGCTCTGCCTGGATGCCAAAGTCGGCAAGGCAGTTCATCAGAATCTCCGAGCGCTGCTCAATGTCCTCTTCCGTGTCCTCGGGAGCAGGTTCCGGCTTTTGCAGCAGGGCAAGAGGCGGCAGGACGTATTCTGAATCCTGGGCAGGAAGCATATCCCGGGAGCCGTCTAAATCATCGTTCTCAGGACTGTCCGCATCTGTACTGCCAGCCTGCGGCACAGCCTTGTCCAATATAACAGGTTTTGTGGCAGGCTTTGCGACGGGCCTGGGCTCTGGCTGCGCTCCCCTGTTTAAGGAGTCCGGAACAGTTTTGGGGGACAGGCCTGAAGGCTCTGCATCATCTAGGCTTTCATCGTCAAAGAAATCGTCTGCCTCATCATCTGCCTCAGCGGCTAGGAGGCTGTCACCGGAATCAGCCGCTGATCCGGATCCCAAAAGCTCGGCTGCAGCCGAGGCGCCGGCAATGCTTCCGTTTCCCATGCCATAAGCGGGCTTTGCGGATGTGTCCTGTCCGGCAGGGACAGCTTCCCTGCCTGAAAAAATATTTTCACCCTTGCTGCTGTCCTGGCTGAAAGAAGCAACGGAAACATGTACGGCTTCTTCCTCGCCGGCATCCAGGCCGGGGATCACTTCGGCTTTGTCAGATTCGTCTTTATCAAATTGGTCCTGCGCAAAAAGCGCATGCCTCAGCGCATCCTGTTCTGACACGCTTTCATTCTTTTCATCCTCAGGCTTATCATTCTGAGGCTTTTTATTCTCAGGGAGAGCTGTTTCCTGCATGCCGGCAGCATCTGCATCTTCTGCGGCAGGATTCCCTTCCAAGCTTGGCACCCTGGAAGGCAGAAGGTCAAGGAGGCTGCCCACAAGCCCCTTACCACGTTTGCCGGCTTTTGTTTCTGCTGCAATAGTGCCTGAACCGGACTCTGTGCCGGACTCTGTCCGGACTTTGGCAGTATTGCCATCTGTTTCTGCATAAGGCTGACAGGGCGCATACACTGCCCGCCTGCCAGGAGCGGCATATTGCTCGGCATAGGCCCTGTCCATGGGGACACCGGCTTCCTCAGCCCTTGCAAAGGGAATATTGGCCTCAACCAGGGGAATTCCTCTTGCAACTGTCCTGGCAAGCACGCCGTGTGTCCCGGCTTCACCCTGTCCATCCATGCCGCCCGCGGCAGATCTTTTTTTCCTGCCAGCAAGGGAAGCCACAAAAGACGCAGTGCCAGCCACGGCAGCAAAGCCTATGCGCGCGCCACGGCCCCATATTGTTCTGGGCTTTGCCTCATCGTCAAAGAGCAGACGCCTGGCCCTGGGCGCATCAGGGTCCCTTTCTGCATCATCATCTTCATCGCCCCTGTCATAGGCAAAGCGCTCCCTGAAGCGCCGCACAAGCTCGTTAAAAGGCAGGCTGACAAAGAGCTGCAGGCCGATGGCAAAAAGGAAGAGCCAGAAAAGAGTGGAACCAAAAGGAGACAGCAGGCGCCTTGATGCGGACAAAAGAAAGTATCCGGCCAGGCCGCCGGCCCGCAGGTCTCCTATGGAAAGATCAACAGCCTGCGCAAAAACCAGGCAGGCAAAGGAAAGGCATCCAAGCCCCACCCAGCGCCACCAGGCAAGAGGTGGCTTGCGGGTGAGGCAGCGGATTGAAAAGACTACCAGGACAAGGGGGAGGATCAGGGAACCCGTGCCGAAAGCGGCATTGAAGAAACTGGCAACATAGGCACCGACAAGGCCGCCCATATTGCTGATTTCCGTTCTGCTCACGGCATTGTTTAGCCCCGGGTCCTCTTGTGAGAAGCTCAGCAGGCTCAGAAGCAGGAGCAGAAGCCAGAACAACAGAAAAACGCCGGTCAGTTCCTTTATGGGGAATCCGCCCTGCCTTTTTCTGAAATCGGGTTCGTCGGTCATCAGCACACCCTGGCTACTCGCGGCCGAGATATTCCTTTGTCGTGGTATTGACTTTGACGCGGTCGCCTTCGTTGACAAAGAGGGGCACCTGGATGAAGGCGCCGGTCTCAAGGGTTGCACCCTTGGTCACGTTGCTCACTGTATCGCCCTTGGCACCTGGCTCGGTCTTGGTGACTTCAAGGACAACGGAAGCGGGAATGTCAATATCCAGGGGATTGCCCTTGTAGAGCAGGACGCGGCACTGCTGTCCGTCCTTGAGGAAATCAGACTTGCCGGCAGTTGTTTCGGCAGGCATCTGGATCTGCTCGTAGGTGGTCATGTCCATGAAGATAAGGTCGCTGCCTTCCTTGTACAGGAACTGCATGTCCCTGGTTTCCAGATCGGGCTTGCCCACCTTGTCGCCGCTGCGGAAGGTAATGTCCTGCATGCGCCCTGTCAGGATGTTGCGGAGCTTGGTGCGCACCATGGCACCGCCCTTGCCGGGCTTGAAGTGCTGGAAGTCAACAATTTCGTAGGGAGTGCCGTCTACTTCGATTTTAAGGCCCTTGCGGAAGTCAGTAGTTGAGTACATTCATATCTCCTTGATATTTTGCTGCATGCAATTTGTATTTTCTCCTGGTGCCGGACAGGCAGCAGGGAAAGAAATTACTAAGATGAGTTTGTGAACATACCCGATTTTACATTGCTGTCAAGATGCCAGGAACAGATGCACAAGCCCTACTGCCTTTGTATCACGTACTTTTTTACTGCCTGTCTGCAGCCGCATCAGCAGCCGGCTCTTCCGTCCGTATGCCTGCCTCGGCCAGCAATGCCTTCCAGAGGGCGTCAATGCCGCGCCTTGCAGAGGAAGAAGTAACCACAGGCTTTCTGCCGGCCAGATCCGTCCATTCATGCTGGCGTGCGGCTATGTCCCTCTGGCGGCACTTGTCAGCCTTCGTCAGCACGGGCAGCACCGGCAGGCCGATGCCCTTGGCATAGTCCAGCAGATGCAGGTCAATGGCCTGCGGAGACAGGCGGCTGTCTATCAGCAGCACAA
>CAVJEZ010000203.1:0-3785 GCA_963648625.1 Odoribacter splanchnicus | reverse complement strand
GACAGGCATGTAAACAGAAACAAAGCATTCATAAAAAGGCAAAAGATGGCCAATAGTATCCGCTCAGAGGGTGGGGCTTACCCCCACCCTTTTTTACGCTTGAGCCTCGGCAATAGCAGTTTTGTCGAGTCCCATCTTTTTGCGTAATTCCAGAGCGGTCTGCATAGGTTGTTCGTATCTGCTGAGATCCTGGGGGATCTTCTTCAGATGATTAGTTATACATTCACGAAGGACCTCGTATACAGACCAGCCCTGAAGCTTGCAGGTCATCAAAATAGACATCACACGCTCTATCAAGTTGAGTCCTTTTCTTGAGGTTGAACCCAAAGCCTTCTTGCGTGCAACCACTGGTGTCCTGAGGGCTCTTTCGGCATTGTTATTTGTCCTTTCTACTTCTGGTACACGCAGAAAAGTACATAGGCTTGTCCAGCTTTTCTTCAGGCGTGAAGCAAGACGTCCAAGACCGTCCTCTCGATTCATGAACCTGTTTATGAGCCCCTTTAACCTCATCTGATACGCTCGCCAAACTGGCTCAGTGAGCGTCTCTATGTCTATTTTGGTGAAGCGGCACAGCTCATCGTATAGTAGCTGGCCGCCTTTTGCTATGTCCGGGGATGGGTCCTGTGCCTGTTTTTTGGCTTCTCTGCAAATGTGCGCCAGACAATTTTGCCTCATTTCCGCTGGCCAGGAACGATACAGGGCATAATCGTCAGTAATAATATTCCCACTCCAGGATCCTATAAGCGCCTCAAAAGCATTCCTGTCCCTGTGGTCATCCATCCTGAAATAACAGACTATGTTTGAAACCATGACCCAGAGCCATACTTTGGCCTTTTCAATCGGACCAAACAGGCGCCAGCTGGTTTCATCTACATGGTTGACAGGAGCGGTTTTGGCAATCTCTCCTATCTTGTCATAGTGCTCCTTCATCGAAGCACTGGCCCTGTCGAATATCAGGTCTATACCACCTTGGGATATAGGGATTCCCTCTCCATGTGAGGTATGCACTATACTGGAATCTGTCAAAAACTGCTCCAGCCCGCGTCTGCTGACGCCTAGAACACACAGGTAGGCGGCAAATGAAACCACACCAGGCCCATATCCAGTGCTGTATTCAGCAGGTACCTTGCCTTTAAGCTCCTTGCCACACTTAGCGCACTTTACCTTGTGGCAGAGAAAGTGAGACACCTTTGCGGGAATGTGCGGGATCTCTACATACTGGTGAGTATAGAAGGTGCCCAGATCGTGGAAATCTTCGCATCCGCAGGTGCAACGCTCCGGGAAACAGTCAATTTCTTCATCAGGCTTAACAAACCTTTGTCTGTGCCCTTTATGCCCTGGCTTCCCGCCTACTCGCTTGTTGCTCTTTGTTGAACTTTCAGCCTCGTCAGAACTTTGGGATGTGCCTGTTGGCCCTTCACCACCATCTTTGCCATCCTTTTCGTCCTTTGCTTCTGTATCTTCTGAGGCTTTCTTGCTGTTTTGGGACTCTTCATACCCTATCGGGTTCCGTGATGAAGGAATCCCGGAGTTGCTTGAATTGGTGTTCAGCCTGCGTTGGAGCTTGTGGATTTCCTCCTGCATTTCATCTATGGTTCCAATCAGAAGCTGAACAAAGGACAATAGCTTTCCGTATACCTCTACAAATTCATTTCGAGGCATCCGGGCCACTTCTTCTACACTAGGCAGCGTGGCTAAAATGTCTTGAATGTCCTTTTTCATAATTTTTCCATATCACAAGATTGTGATACTCGGCTACCCTTCATCACCTATAAAAAGGGGCTAAATCCGGACCCTCTGAGCGGATACTATTCGCCTTCTGAAGATCCGATTTTAGTCACATTGACATTATGCAGGGTTACCTCATTTCTTTCTGTGACAGCGGAGGCTCCATTTTTTTGTTCAACAGTTGCCATTCCGCCAGCGGCCAGCACTACATTACATTCTTTTTCAATTGCTATAGTGTTGTCTGAGGCAACGGCCTTGCCATTCTCAACTTCTGTTCCTGCAGCACCGCCCATAACCAGGTACGTACCATTGCCTGTAATAACAACATTATTATACTGGGCCAGGGCATTTACTTGTCCAGCATCACCACCTGTTACTGATATGTAATCATTGACAGATGATTTGTCACCAGAATGTACATACACAGTATTGTGCAGGGCAGAAGCCTGGGCGTTTGAACAGTCCCAAATGGAATCCAGGGTGACGTTTCCGCCATATATATCACCAACTACAGCACCTTCTTCAACGGTAACTGTATTATAGTTGGCACTAAACTGTACTGTACTGTCCTTATCTATACTGAAATCAGGAGTTCCCCAATACTCAGTATCACCGCCAGTTGTGTCCCCGGTTATTTCGCTGCCGCTTTGCAGGGTGATTTCGTTATTATTTGCTTCATAAACCAAATTGACTTTTGCATTGGGAGTAGCAAGTTTGCAATCAGCCCATCCGCCATACAGATATTCTGCTTTCAGCCCTTTTCCCATTGTGGCAGTATTCTTGTTGGCTGAAAACGTGCCTTCAAGCGCATCAGACTTGGCGTGGCCTATATAGATTCTTGCATACTCTTTTGCCGCTGCAGTAGCGCCTGCTTCATTTGAAAAAATCTCGGTGTTGTTTGAAGAATTTGTATTCTCATCCCAGTCATCTGCACCCCAGGCTGTCTGGCAGGCTACGGGGCAGGCCATAAGCAGGGCAGCAAGGCAGGCTGTATATTTGAATGACATCCGGCACTCCTTATTGTTTAGTTGTTTTGTCCTTGTTGTCTGATACCCGGGACCCAGCAGGGTCGGGCTTCCTTATTATGTTTCAGGCTGTGTTTCAGGACCAGGGCATCATGGTGCATCGGCCGGAGACCGCCTGCTTCTGCCCCATGCAGCCATTTATGCGCCAGGGCAATGGGAAAGGAGCAGAAAAAAGCCAGGACCTGCTGCACGTGCAACAGGCATTCTGTTCCCTTCAAACCATCCCTATACGCTGTTTTGTGCATCCGGGGACTGAGCCTCACTGTCAGGTAGATGTCTCTTTCCAGGACATGACAAAAGCCCTGCCAAAATTCCGCTTCCTGGGCACATCTCCGCAGATAAGCACTGCCCTTAGGCAGCGCATCTTCTGGAACAGCCTGGCTCCTCTCCTCCCCTCGCTCCTGGCTGCCCTGCCTGTTTTCAGCAGGAAAGCAGCAAGAGACGTACAGCAGATTTCTTTCTGTACTGTAAGTCGCTTATACCCTGCTTGTGCCGGATGAACCGGGTGTGCAGGCAGAGGCCGTTGGTGGAGAGTGCTTAACATGTCAAATAAGTTCTTATTTAAGCTGTATAATGCAGTTTTTTCTGCAGGACCTGTGCAGGCCTTATCTGCAGACAGGATTATAAATCCTCTGATATCATACCTTTTTCATACCATGCAGGAAACGTCAATACCGATATAAAGGCGACACAACCTCATAAATACTGTAACTGTTTGATATTTTGAGTATTTTGTGCACGATGATACAGATGTCAGGTTTCCTTAGTCTGAACACAATGCCGCAAGCCATGCCGCAAACGAAACTGTTTCGTGCACAGGGTCCGGAATACAGGGCAGACTGTACGCATGGCTGACCTGGCACCACTGTGTTGTAAGCGAGTCTTCTTTTAAGGGCAGGCCCTGCAACACAAAAAAGGCCTCCCTTTCCTTTTGCGTCCTCAGTCCGGCGTACCCGGACAAAAGCTGTGCAAAGAGGAAAAGGAGGCCCTGCCTTATGCCCGCTTACCGCGAGGGACGGGCTGTTTGCTGCA
>CAVJEZ010000202.1:0-3803 GCA_963648625.1 Odoribacter splanchnicus | reverse complement strand
CAGTCATATTCAGTTGTTTAATGGTACAGTCCGGATTAACCCTGAAGGGAAAAGAGTTCCGTACACATGGCCGGGCGTACCCGGTGCTGATGCACCAGAGCTTCCTGCTTCAAAGAGAAGAGCGGGAATTCCCCCTCACTCTCTCCGCAGGCGTCAATTTCCGTGCGCCCCACGGTATTCCGTAAGCATACCATTATAGAAGGCATCGGGCAAATGCGTACCGGAAAAATACAAAAGCTCACGCCATCAGCAAGGCGTTCGCATGCGGCAGTCGCAAAAAATTATACCCCAAAGGCTACACTCCGATGCACCCCTTATTATCAACCTTTTTTTATGGTATGTCCAGGGAAATTCCGGCTCAAACAGGGCGCACGCAGGGCGGCCGGAGCCGTATACAGGCTTAGATCAACTACTTTACTAGAATAAAATATGGAGTAATAATATAAAGATCACTGCGGCTGCCAGGGTAACTGACTATTTCTGAAACGCACGTGAATATGACTCTGCCTAGTTTAAGGATTCCTCTATCATGATTAATGAAAAATTGCGCAATGTCGCTATTATAGCCCACGTTGACCATGGCAAGACAACGCTTGTGGATGCCATGTTCAAACAGAGCGGCGTCTTCCGTGCCGACCAGCAGGTCAATGACCGCATCATGGACAGCATGGATCTTGAGCGTGAACGCGGCATTACCATTGCTGCCAAAAACTGCGCCATTACCTGGAAGGATGTCAAAATCAACATTATTGACACGCCAGGCCACGCCGACTTCGGCGGCGAGGTGGAACGTTCCCTCTCCATGGCCAGCGGTGCCATCCTGCTCGTTGACTCTTCCGAAGGCCCCCTGCCCCAGACGCGCTTCGTCCTGCGCAAGGCCCTGAAGGCCCATCTGCCTGTTGTTGTCGTCATCAACAAAATTGACCGCAAGGACGCCCGCATAGAAGAAGTCCTCAACGACGTCTACGACCTTTTCATCGACCTCGGCGCCAACGACGAGCAGCTTGAATTCCCGGTGCTGTATGCCATAGGCCGCGACGGGGTCTGCATGTACAAGCCCGATGACGAGAGAAAGGACCTGACTCCCCTCTTCGACACAATCCTCAAAAGCATCCCCGGGCCTGAATATGATCCTGACGAGCCCTTCCAGATGCTGGTGGCCGACCTTGACTACTCGGACTACCTTGGCCGCCTGGCAGTAGGCCGCATCATGCACGGCTCTGTCTACAACAACGAGCAGCTGGCCTGCATCGGTGCAGACAACGTGCCGCGTCCCCTGCGTGCCACAAAGCTCCAGGTCTACCAGGGAGTGACTGTCAAGGAAGTGGACAAGGTTGATCCGGGCGACATCGTTGTCCTGGCCGGCATTGAGGACGTCACCATCGGCGACACCATCTGCACGCGCGAAAAGCCGGCAGCCCTGCCCCGCATTACTGTTGACGAGCCCACGGTCTCCATCCGCATAGGCATCAACACCTCGCCCCTGGCAGGCCATGAAGGCAAGCTCCTGCAAAGCCGCGTCATCCAGAACCGCCTTGAAAAGGAAACCCTGCGCAACGTGGCCATACGCATGGAGCCCTCTGACGAAAACGACAGCTTCATCGTCAAGGGCCGCGGCGAGTTCCAGATGGCCATTCTGGTGGAAACCATGCGCAGGGAAGGCTTCGAGCTCTCTGTGGGACGCCCCGAAGTCATCCTGAAGAAAACTGAAGACGGCAAGGTCCTTGAGCCCATCGAGCATCTCTACGTTGACTGCGACGAATGCTTCATGGGCGTGGTGACCGAGAAAATCAACCAGCGCAAGGGCAAGATGCTCAATCTCAACAACCCGGGCTCCGGCCGTGTCCGTCTTGAATTTTCCGTTCCTTCGCGCGGCCTCATCGGCTACCAGGACGAATTCCTTACCGACACCAAGGGAACAGGCATCATGAATGCCTACCTTGAAGGCTACGAGGAATGGCGCGGCGATTTCCCGAGCCGCTACACCGGCAGCATCTGTTCCGACAGGGCCGGCAATGCGGTAGCCTACGCACTGTTCAACCTCGAACCGCGCGGAACGCTCTTTGTCGAGCCCGGCGATCCTGTCTACGAGGGCATGATTGTCGGCGAGCACAACCGTGACAACGACATAGACGTCAATCCCTGCAAGGCGAAAAAGCTGACCAACCTGCGTGCAGCCGGCAAGGATGAAAACGTCATCCTCACGCCGGTGCGCAAGATGACCCTTGAACGCGCCCTGCATTTTGTGCGCAATGACGAGCTTGTCGAGGTAACACCCAAGTCAATCCGCCTGCGCAAGACAGTTTTGTCTGCCCAGAAGAGGTATCAGATGGCCGGCATGAAGCTGGGCAAGCGTACAGTGGAACGCTAGCCGGTACGCATGCGGCCATGGCCGCTTCAAATAAAAAGGTCCGTGAGTTGTCTTATTCTCACGGACCTTTTTATTTTATGCTGTTCAGCACTACGGCTTGATATAGCAGTAGCCTTCATTCTGCAGGCTGACCAGTTCGGGAATGCCGCCGGGAACAGGCTTGCATCCGGGCCACAGAGTATCCTCGGCAATGCCGAACTTGCGCAGGGCATTGCTGCACAGGCGTACTGAAAGCCCCTTTGCAATCAGTCCTGCACATCTTTGCTCAAGCTCGCTGTTTTCCTCTGACCTGACAAAGAAATTCACTGCAGGCCCGTTGGCCAGCAGAACCAAGCTGGCATCCTTCCCTTCCTGAATCGTATCCAGGTAGTTCATATAGTTTGTCACATTGTCAAAGGCTATGTTCAGGCATGTCTTTTCCCGCAAATCAACATGAAAAACGACATTCAGGCTCATAAAAATATCCTCCGGTGCAAATCTGTCCTTTCACTTACTGCCGGCACGGTTGCAAATCCCTGTAATACAGGTGTTTTCCTTGCGTGCATTCCTGCATTAGGATAGACAGGAACAGAATGCAAATCTATCGCATCTCCTTGGTGCTCCGCAAGTTTCCACAGAGCTGAAGAGTCTGCCAGCATGCCAAAGTACAGCCTTTTTTTTACAGGAAAAAATACCTTTACTGTTTTTCCAAGGGTCTTTTTGTGCACCGGGGCTTCTTTTGCCCGCATAAGCATTTTTGTCCTGTGCATGCTGCTTTGCGGCTGCGGCCTTCTTTTTGACAAAAGCCATCAGGAACAGAAACAGGAAGAAGCCTTGCAAAAGGAGATGCTGCCTGAAAATCCCCTGCCCTACACTGCCAGCTTTGTCGTTGAAGCCGATGACGGCACAACAGCCAGGGATGAAACAAAAAGCTCAGATCGCGGTAAAAAAAAGGGACAGCCTGCAAATCCGGCGGCTGCGGATGATGCTTCTGCCACAGGGCAGGACGATGCAGAAAACAAAGGCAGTGCCGGCGAATCCCCGGCCGCAGATCCCGGTGACAAGGCCGGAAAAAACGGCAGCAGGACAGAGTCTGCAGGATCTGTCCGTGATCTTGTCCGGAGAATGCACGACACAAGCCAGCTTGTCCGCCTGAAAGACAATCTGCCAGACGGGGAACTTGGCCTTGAGCTTCGCGCCACAAAGGACGTGGAGACAGCTCTCAAAATCATGGCCTCTGAAGGCTTTTTTGACGGCAGGGCAGACCTGCGCATTGAGGGAGCAGACAGTGGGCACGCCAGGGTTGTCATTACAATGCGCCCCGGCATACGCTACCATGTCGGCGATATTTCGGTCTCCTATCTTAACCTTAAGACTGTTCCGGGGCAGAACAGCGGAAAAGCAGCAGAACTTTTCCCGGAGACGTCACTGCCGGGAATCGCAAATGGCAGTG
>CAVJEZ010000201.1:0-3862 GCA_963648625.1 Odoribacter splanchnicus | reverse complement strand
GCTTCCGGCATTACCAACAAAAACACAAAAACAAGCAGCAGGAATTACATCTGCCAGATCCTGGACTACTGGAAGGCAAGCGGCTGCATCACGGGCTATGAGCTGCGCAAGTCAGGCAGATCAGCCGATGCCGTAATCATTGACTTGGAAAACTGACTGCCTCCCGTTCAGACCCTGTGGCTTCTGATTTTTTACATCAGCCCTATTAATATATTTCTGCCATGCCGATAAATATTATACATTGGAGGGGGTGCAATCTTTTGGGAATAGGGGTGCAATCTTTTGGGAATAGGGGTGCAATCTTTTGGGAATAGGGGGGTGCAATCTTTTGGGAATAGAAAGGCCTGGGCAGAAATGCCATGTTCTTTATAACGCATTGATATTTTTATTAATTTCGTTCTTTTTTGTGTTGAAGAATTCGACAATTTGCCCGGATTTTTAATTTTGCGTATGTACTTGTATGTACTTGTATGCCACAGCCGCCTTTCCTGAAGGGGCGGCTTGTGCCTGGAAGATAAGAGGAATCGCCCGGCCGCATGTGCATGGACCTCTTCCCTGAGAGAAAAAGGACTGGCTGACAGACTGAAACACACGCAGGATTAGGAGCCAGTTTTTTTCCATTAAGGGAGAAGTTCTGTTTCTATAAGATTTGCTCAGGAGCATCAGGGACGGGCAGGACAGAAAACAGGTTCAGTGACTGAGCCGGTGCATTGGCGGTATCTGGATTTTCAGACTGTGATCGGGTATCCTAATCCCTGATATTTGCGTCTATTTTCCATGAATCGGAACAGGTACGCCAGGAGCAGAACAGATGGACAGGGAAACAGCACGGCAGGAAATCAGGCGCCGCATCAGCTGCACGGAGTATCTGGAAAAAAGCAAAAGCGGTATGTACTGCTGTCCTTTTTGCGGGAGCGGCAAGGGAACTCACGGCACTGGTGCCGTAAAGGTCTACGATACAAACACCTGGACCTGTCACAGCTGCAAGAAAAGCGGGGACGTTTTTGACCTGATGCAGGAGCATTTTGGAACGGATTTTAACGGGGCGCTTGCAATGGCTGCCAGCGAGCTGGGGATAGAAATAGAATCATATAAAGCCTCAGAAAGCCCATACAGCCACGGCAGGAAAAAAAATGACATAAGTCATGGCGTAACAGACAAAGCAGCGGAGAAAGCCTCCTGCAGGCCCGCACAGACAGATTATACTGCCTATTACGATGAGTGTGCCGGACGGCTGATAAACAGTCCGGAAGCAATTGCCTATTTGCAGGAAAGGGGAATCAGTGCCGGTACGGCCGCAGCCCTGCATGTCGGATATGATCCTGAGGCGGATCCGGCAGGGAGCGGGCACAAGGCGCCGCGCATAATCATGCCGACAACGGCAGGACATTATGCCGCCCGCAGCATTGATCCAAATATGCCGAAGGCATACCGGAAAATGAACAACAAGGGCGGCACTCCCGGCATATTTAACGTATCCGTCCTGCATTCTGATGCCGATATTGTCTTCGTCACGGAGGGTGCCTTTGACGCCATGAGTGTCTGCGAAATGGGTGAAGCTGCCATTGCCCTTAACAGCACCAGTAATGCAGGCAGACTGGTCGAGTACCTGAAGGCAGGAAAGGAATATTACGGCAGAAAGCCGTCAGTGAATATTTCCTTTGTCGTTGCTTTTGACAATGACAGCGATCCGCAGACTGCTGCCAGGACAAACAAGGCCGCGGAGGATTTGTGCAGCGGCCTGCAGAAGCTTGGATACAAAAGCATCGTTTTCAATATCGCTGGCGGATACAAGGATGCCAACGAGGCTCTGCAGGCTTACCGTCCGGCGTTTGCAGATCTGCTGGCAAAGGCCAGGAAGGAGCTGGTCCGGGATGATCTGGCTGATTTCGCCGAGATAATACAGACAGAGGCATACAGGCCCTGCACGACGGATCTGCCATTTTTTGACAGCCTGCTGGGCGGAGGCATTATCCAGCAGTCCCTGCTTGTACTGATGGCTGCGCCCGGCACGGGCAAGACCACGCTGTGCCAGCAGATTGCCGAGGCCATGGCCGCACACAGGAAGCAGGTCATATACCTTAATTTGGAGATGAGCCGCGAGCAGATGCTTGCCAAGGCAATATCGGGACGGCTGGCAAAGAAAGGCAAAGCCGGCAAGACTGCGCTGGACATACTGCAGGGCTACCGGTGGACTCCTGAGGACAGGCAGCTCATCCTGGCCGAAATAGAGGACTACAGGAAGACGATATACCCGTACATGCAGTACAACCCTGGCAACATCGGCAGCAGCCTCGACGGCATACTGGGATATCTGCAGAGTACAGGCGAAAAGGCGCTGGCAGAAAACAGGCAGGCTCCTGCACTCATAGTGGACTACCTGCACCTGATCAGTTCGGACAGGGGGCTGGACAACCAGGAGCTACTGAAGCAGGCCGTCAAGGGGCTGAAAAATTATGCTATCCGGTACAATACATTTGTTATCGCCGTGTCCGCCACAAACCGTGTATCCAACATGGCCGGCAAAATCACGATGGAGAGCGGCAGGGACAGCAGCAATATCGAGTATACCGGAGACTACCAGCTGTCGCTGAACTACTATGCAGTCGATAACGGGGAAGTAAAAACGACAGATACGGAGAAGCTTGCCGAACTGCAGCAGATGAAGTGGCGGCAGATGATAATCAGGGTCCTGAAAGGCCGGTTTGTGACGCCAGGCAGGTCGGCAAGGGTGTATTTCCATGCAGCAGGCAATCTTTTTTACGGGGAGCATGACGAGCTTCCTGCCGATGCTGAGCGCATTCCGTTCAGGCCGTTGCCAAGGGCAGGCAACCGGCGGTAAATTGTCGTGCATGGAATAAAACACTGGTATTTGCCGGCATGATGTTTTATGATGGGGAAAAATCAGGTATTAATATTACCCCAGACAGAGGCATCAGAATGACAAAACAGCTTCATATCCGTGTAGACGATGACATGTACAAAGAAATCAGCGACTATTCTGCTGTGTGTGGCCAGTCCATGCAGGACTGTCTGACGGTGGCGCTTAAGCAGATGCTGGTTAAAGCCCGTGAAGAGCCTTCCTCTGATTATGATGGATACAGGTTTATTGATTTGTTTGCCGGCATAGGAGGTATGCGGATTGCGTTTGAGTCAGCCGGCGGCCATTGCGTATATTCGAACGAATGGAACAAATACAGCCAGAAGACTTATTACGCGAACTTCGGTGTTCAGCCTGATGGCGATATTACCAGGGTGCAGGCAGAAAGCATTCCCGATCATGATATTCTTGTGGCAGGATTTCCCTGCCAGCCGTTTTCTATTGCCGGTGTGTCAAAGAAAAACAGCCTTGGGCGTGCCACAGGCTTTGAAGACAAGACACAGGGAACGCTTTTCTTCGATGTCTGTCGTATCCTCAAAGCGAAAAGGCCAAAAGCATTCATGCTGGAAAATGTGAAAAACCTGTGCAGTCATGACAAGGGCAATACTTTCAGGGTAATACAGGAAGCACTCAGGGAACTGAATTACAGCATTTTTTTCAAAGTTATAGACGGAAAAGGCTATGTACCCCAGCACAGGGAGCGCATCGTCATTGTCGGCTTTGACAGGGAAAGGTACGGGGAAACGGAGTTCTCCTTTGATCTGCATCCTCTGGAAAAACAGCCTGTAGTAAGGGATATCCTGGAAGAGAAGGTCAGTGAAAAATATACGCTGTCAGACAATCTCTGGACATATCTGCAGAACTATGCTGCGAAGCATCGTGAGGCAGGCAACGGGTTCGGATACGGAATCGCACCGCTGGACGGGATAACAAGGACAATCAGCGCCCGTTATTACAAGGATGGCTCAGAAATTCTGATTG
>CAVJEZ010000200.1:0-3908 GCA_963648625.1 Odoribacter splanchnicus | reverse complement strand
GCGGTCAGCCGTCTTGGCAATAGGAGCCTTTGAGGCAGAGGCGTCAGCCACAAGCTGTATGATTTTGGCAAGCGTTGTGTCCTGCCCCACATGCGTTGCCCGGCAGCGCAGAAAGCCTGACTGGTTGATGGTTGCGGCATGGACGCTGTCGCCTTCGGCCTTGTCTGCGGGAATGCTCTCGCCTGTGAGCCCTGCCTCGTTTACGGCACTCATGCCGCTGACGACAACGCCGTCCACGGGGATGTTCTCGCCAGGCCTGACAACAAAGATATCGCCCACGGCCACGTCTGCCACGGGCACCTCTGTCTCCTTTCCGTTACGCTCTATCCTGGCCTTTTCCGGAGCCAGGCGCATAAGGGAGCGCAGGGCGTCCGTAGTCTTGCCCTTGCTTTTGGCCTCAAGGAGCTTGCCCACGGTGATGAGCGTCAGGATCATGGCTGCAGACTCAAAATAGAGCTGCCCCATATAGCCAGCAACGGCTGCCATGTCGTTGTCAGCCAGGCTGCGCGTCATGGCAAAGGTGACTGCCAGGCTCCAGACAAAGGAGGCGCCAGAGCCTAAGCCCACAAGCGTATCCATATTGGGGGAGCGGATAAGAAGGCCGTGCAGGCCGTTGACAAAGAACTTCCTGTTAATGACAAGTATGCTCAGGCTCAATAAAAGCTGGCAGAGCACAAAGCCCATGGGATTGCCGGCAAGAAAGGCAGGCAGAGGCCAGCCGAACATGGTTGTCCCTGTTGCCAGGTACATGAGCGGCAAAAGCAGAATCAAGGACCGTACCAGGCGCTTTTTCAGGACAGGCGTCTCTGTATCCTCAAGCATCTTCTCAGAGATGCCACCGTCCCCTGTTCCGGAGGATGAGTCCTTCTTGTCATTGCCAGCAGAAGAACCTGCAAGGGGGCTTGCACCATAGCCTGCCGCCACAACGGCCTCGACAATCTGTTTCTTTGTTGCCGTGCCTTCAACAGACATGCTGTTAGTAAGCAGATTGACAGCACAGGAGCTTACGCCATCGACAGCCGAGACAGCCTTTTCCACCCTGGCAGAGCAGGCAGCACAGCTCATTCCTGTAACAAGAAATTTTTCCATTTTATATCTCATGAATGCGTACAGATTGCAGTCTTACAGCATCTGTATAGATGCCAGCAGATAATAAATGCTGTTTTTTCAGCCAAGGTCAAGAGAAAAAACGTATTTTACAGCAGATTTTCTTCTTTCCATAACGGACCGGTTTACTCAGGTATACAGGACATAAACCACATTTTGCCATACACCCCTTGCTGAAACAGAATACGCTTCGCTTTTTACTTCCTCTCTGCAAGAGCATATATGCCAGCTGTTTTTGCAGGCCTTCTCTTCTTCCGCCCGCAGCCTGTACAGGAAGGGTCCCTCTCTTTGCGTGATGCCCTGCCGCGTCCTTTGCCGGCAGATGTTGCCAATTGGTAACCAGATTTGCCATTTGGCAAACAGATTTTACCTGTTGGCAAGCAGATTTTGCCAATTTGTAAAAAAAGAAGCAGTGTGCTACTTCAAAACGCTGTCCATGTGGCTTATTTATAGGCTTATCTATTAAGCCTTGTCTTTTTGAGCCTCATCTAGGTGTGTGCCTTTTTTTCGCTGCCAGTATAATCCCGGCAGCCCCGGCGCCTTTTCCTATTCTCTATCCGGCAGGCAAGTTGCAGGAGACAGAACAAATGTCATTTAAGCTGACAATCAAGGATGACTGCCCAGAAATCATTGCCCAGCGCGGCCAGGATGCCCTGCACGTGACAGGCGATTTTTACGACCTCTTCTCCGAAGACATCCAGGAGGCTGCCAAGGCTCTGGCACTGTGTTTTGCCAATGACCAGCGCCTCTTTGCTGCCGGCACAGGAATATCTGCAAGCCTAGCCAGGGTAATGGCCGACGTCCTCTGTGGCGGCAAGGCCTCGGGCAGGCTGCCCCTGCCGGCAATGGCACTTTCCCCATCGCTTGCCACGGATGAAGGCACGGCTGCAGGAGACAATGCTTTTTCAAGGCAGCTGGAAGGCCTTGGCAGCGATGGCGACATTCTCATGATATTTACCTGTGACGGCACAGAGCCTGCACTCATACAGGCTGCTGCCACGGCACATGAACAGGGCATGCTTGTCCTGGGCATCAGCGGCGGCGATGGCGGCGTCCTGGCAGAGAAGGATCTCTTCGACCTGGAACTGCGCGTTCCCAGCATAGAGGAGCCGCTGATCCATGAAGTCCACATGGGGCTGGTCTGCCTTCTTGACGAACTGACTGACTACTATCTGTCCTGCAAGCCGGAAATCCTGAAAGAGCTCATCCAGTCCGGCATGTCATCCATGCAGGATGATGCAGACGGCAATCAATAATATTTAACAGTGCAAGCCTCCTGCCGGGCAAAAGCAGGACAAAAGGAGATATCCCATGCCCATGTACGAATACCACTGCAACAAGTGCAGCAAAAGCTTTGAAGAACTGGCTTCTGCCGATGAAAAAGTGGCCTGCCCCCATTGCGGCAGCAAGGATACAGAACGCCTTATGAGCGCATGCTGCTGCATGTCAGGATCAGGCGCCGCTTCCGGTGCAGAAAGCAGCCATTCCTCAGGCGGCGGATGCTGCGGCTGCTCAGGCGGCCATTGCGCGACCTGCGGCCATTAAGCCATTTTTTTGCATACAATAGCTGTCAGCTGTCCCGCCAGGCAGTTTTAAGGCAGTTTTTTTTTGAGACAGCTTTCATACAAGCTTCCCTGACAGAGGAGAGATCATGCCAAGACTCACCATTGCGACCAGAGGCAGCCAGCTTGCCCTGTGGCAGGCAAACCACATCCGCGACTGCCTCATGGCACAGAATCCGGACCTCACTATCGAGCTCTCCGTCATTCACACCAGGGGAGACAAGATACTGGACGTCCCTCTCTCCCAGGTCGGCGGCAAGGGACTCTTCGTCAAGGAAATTGAAGAGGCGCTTCTTTCAGGGGAAGCCGATCTTGCCGTGCACAGCATCAAGGACGTGCCCATGGTCCTGCCAGAGGGGCTGACACTTGGCGCCATCCCGAAGCGCGCCCCGTTTACGGACTGCCTGTGCTCTGAAAAGTACTCAAAGCTCGATGAAATTCCCCAGGGTGCCACTGTCGGCACCAGCAGCCTGCGCCGCCAGGCACAGCTTCTGGCATTGCGGCCCGATCTAAACATAGTTTCCCTGCGCGGCAACGTGGACACAAGGCTCAGGAAGCTCAAGGAAGGCCAGTTTGCAGCCATTGTCCTGGCTACTGCCGGCTTAACGCGCCTGGGCCTTTCAGCCACGCATATGTGTGAGCTTGATCCAAAGGACTTTGTCCCGGCTGTCGGACAGGGCGCACTTGGCATAGAATGCCGCGCAAATGACCAGAAAACGCTTGACCTTCTTGCCAGGCTCAATGACGCTGAGACCCGCACCTGCGTCGAGGCAGAACGCGCCTTTCTGCTGGGCCTGGACGGCGGCTGCCAGGTTCCCATCGGAGCCCATGCTGTCCTTGCTGAAAACGGCATGGTAACCCTGGACGGGCTGGTTGGCGAAACAGACGGCAGCCAAATTCTGCGCAAACAGGCACAGGCGCCAGGATCGCAGGCTCATGAGCTTGGCCTTAAGCTTGCAAAGGATCTGCTCGGCCTTGGCGCAGAAGCCATACTGGCCCGCCTCTACAGCAACGGGACCATACGGTAACAACAACACGGTAAAAACAACACGCTAAAAACAACGACGCCAGGCAAAACAGCAGCAACAGACAGCCGGCAAAATGCCGGCAGGACAGCCTGCACAAGCGCCTCCTTTTCCATACACTATTCCTGCCAGATATACGGACTGCTTTCCATGACACCTACTCCGCTTCCAGCATCAAGACTGCACGCCACCTATGACCCTGCCCTTATTCCCG
>CAVJEZ010000199.1:0-3917 GCA_963648625.1 Odoribacter splanchnicus | reverse complement strand
CAGAGGCCGGCAAAAAAAGCACCATCGAAGCCCCGAAAATTCCGTGGAAGAAGCTGGCCGTGGCCGGAATATTTGCCGCCATGTCAGAAGGTGCCGAACTTGTACAGACATGGGGCATAAAGCCCTTTGGCACAGACCTGTCCGCTTATGTACTGGGTGGCATTCCTGTCCTGGAATACCTGCCCCTGCTCTTTGCCATTATCGCCATCGCCCTGAGCGGCCTGACGACATACAGAAAGGGCTGGCTGGCCGTTTCCAATCTTAATCTGAACATCAATGCCCTTATGTCCGTTGCCGTTACCGGAGCCGTCCTTATAGGACAGTTCCCCGAGGCGGCCATGGTCATGGTCCTGTTCAACATATCGGAGGCCATTGAGGCAAAGGCGCTGGACAGGGCGCGCAACGCCATCAAGGATCTTCTGGCCCTGACGCCGGATACGGCCACAGTATTGCAGGATGACGGCAGCTTCCGTGAAATGGATATCAGGGAAGTGGCAGTCGGAAGCCTGGTGCGCGTAAAGCCGGGAGAAAAAATCGCCCTGGACGGCACAGTTGTTTCCGGGCATTCCATGGTCAACCAGGCTCCTATAACCGGTGAAAGCATGCCTGTAGAAAAAAAGCAGGGAGAACCTGTCTATGCAGGCACCATCAATGAATCCGGATCCTTTGAATTTGAGGTAACCGCAGCCAGCACAGACACCACCCTGGCACGCATCATACACGCAGTGGAAGAGGCGCAGGGAAGCCGCGCCCCCATACAGCGCTTTGTTGACACATTCGCCAGATACTATACTCCGGCTGTCTTCCTGGTTTCCATTCTTTCTGCCGTTATTCCGCCTCTTCTCTGGGGCAGTGCCTGGACTGATTCGGTGTATACAGCGCTTGTCGTGCTTGTTATCGGCTGTCCCTGCGCCCTTGTCATTTCCACGCCGGTCAGCATAGTCAGCGGCATGGCCGCAGCCACCCGCTATGGCATACTGATCAAGGGCGGCATGTTCCTTGAGCAGGGCAGGCTCCTGAACACGCTTGCCATGGACAAGACAGGCACCATTACCCACGGCAGGCCGCGCCAGACCGATTTTGTCCTCACAGGCACGAAGAGCGAAGGCTTTGTAAAAACCATTGCGGCAAGCCTTGCCGCGCGCTCCGACCATCCAGTCTCCATGGCCATATCCCAGGCTGCGTCAGAATCAGGAATACAGCCTCTGCCTGTGGAAGACTTTGCTGCCGTCCCGGGCCAGGGAACAAGCGGCATAATTAGCGGAGATAAGTGGTTCCTTGGCAATTTCAGAATGGCAGAGGCACTGAATCTCGGCACAGACGAGGCTGAAAAGAAGATCGTCAGCCTTGAGGAAGAAGGGAAAACGGTTGTGGCCCTTATGGGACAAGGCGGCATTCAGGGCCTGTTCGCAGTGGCCGACACAGTAAGGGAGAGCAGCCTGGAAGCTGTCAGGGAACTGAAAAAGCTGGGTGTAAAAACCATCATGCTGACAGGGGACAACCAGCATACGGCACAGGGGATTGCCAACCAGGTCGGCATAGACGAAGTCAGGGCCAACCTGCTCCCTGAAGACAAGCTGTCTGTCATTGAGGAACTTGAACAAAACGGCGAAAAAGTGGGCATGGCAGGCGACGGCATCAACGATGCGCCTGCCCTGGCAAAGGCAGATATCGGTTTTGCCATGGCCGGCGCAGGAACCGACACGGCCATAGAAACAGCCGACGTAGCCATCATGGATGACGACCTGCGTAAAATTCCCCGCTTTATCCGCCTGTCCAAAGCCACCTATGCCATTCTGGTGCAGAACATTACGCTGGCCCTGGGCGTCAAGGCTCTGTTCTTTGCACTGACCTTTACCGGCAATGCCACCATGTGGATGGCTGTTTTCGCCGACGTGGGCACCGCACTTCTGGTAGTGGCCAACGGCCTCAGGGCCATGAGGAAGTAAGGCCCTACAAATTCATTGACGGCACGCATAACTGGAAATATCCTGCCTGTTATCTATGTATAACAGGCAGGATATTTCAGGTTAGTCATGTCGAACATCCAGGTTTCCCGCTCCCTCAAAAAATTCGGGAATGATTTCAGGACTGCGCGGCTGCGGCGCAGGCTGCCCATGTCCCTTGTTGCCGAACGCGCCGGAATCTCCTGCAGAACGCTGGCCTCTATTGAGAAAGGCGAAACAGGAGTGAGCTTTGGCAACGTTGCGGCCGCCATCTTTGCGCTGGGCATGGGCACGCCGTTCTCAGACATCATCGACTCTAAAAACGACTCTTTCGGACTTCTGCTGGACGAAGAACGTCTTCCCAAGCGGGCCCGCCAGTCAAAAAAAGGGCTGTTGTGAGAGTACGCAGGCTGCATTCTGATAGTATGACCGGCAAATACAGCATTTATCTCCAGGGCAGAACTCTGCACCTTGTAGGCACGCTGCGGATGAAGGATTTCAGGGGCAGGCTTGCCTCTGCCTTTTCCTATGCACCGGAATGGCTTCGGGCACCGTACAAGTTTACGCTGAGCCCGGATCTGCCGCTTGACCAGCATCCCAAAACGTGCGACGGGCTTTTTCTCTGCTTTCAGGATTGTTCGCCAAACTCGTGGGGCAAAAATCTTCTGCTCAGGCAGGAGATGGCACAGGCAGAAGCCGAAAACCGCAAGTCCCGCACTTTGCTGGAATCTGATTTTCTGCTCAAAGTCAGCGATTTTACACGGCAGGGAGCTCTGCGTATTTCTGCTGACGACGGCAAAAGCTTCCTCTCGGCATCAGGACGCAATTCCGTCCCACCTCTCATTTTTCTCCCGAAACTGCTTGCCGCCTCGCTGAATATCGGTGCACGAACGGAAACGGATGCCGATATACAGATGCTTGTGGATCCAGGCTCTTCGCTTGGCGGTGCGCGACCTAAAGCCTCAGTCATGGGAACAAACGGAGAACTGCTTATCGCCAAGTTCCCGGGCAGCAGTGACTGCCGTGATATTCCCCTCTGGGAATATGTGGCTTTTCAGCTTGCCCGGCGTGCAGGCCTCAGAACTCCCGATGTACGGCTCAGGAATGTGGCCGGGAAAAACGTCCTGCTTGTTCAGCGCTTTGACAGGCAGGGAGAAAAACGTATTCCTTTCATCTCCGCCATGAGCATGCTTCAGGCCAGGGACGGGGAGCAGATGAGCTATGCTGATATTGCGTCTGTCATTGAAGCAACAGGCTCATCCCCTGAAGAGGACCTGCACGAACTGTGGTCACGCATGGTCTTCAACATGTGCGTCTACAACGTGGATGATCACTTGAGAAATCACGGCTTTCTGAGGGAATCTAACGGATGGCGGCTCTCTCCGGTATACGATCTTGAGATTTCGCATCCCGCTGAAAAAAGGCCTTTTCTGCATACAGCAATCCTGGACAATGAACATGCCTTCAGCCTGGATGAAGCCATAGAAGCTGCCGAATTCTTCCGGTTCCGCAAAGCCGGAGCTCAAAAACGTCTTGCTGAAATACGCGAGGCTGTCTCCCACTGGAAGCAGGAGGCATCTCTCGTCAGGGCCAAATCCTCTGAAATAGGGTATATGCGGGAAGCATTCGAGTATCTGTAGAGCTGCCTGTGCCTGGCAGCATGGGGAGTTGCCTGCTGCCAGAAACGAAATCCTGTACTGAGACGCAAAGAGGGACAGCCGTCATATAAATTCCTGTGTTGCAAACGTAGGTATTGCGGATCCTAAAGAGTCAAACCATATATTGGTATTTTCAAACTGTGGTATCAGGTTGTTGTTTGCAAGCTGGGACTTGACTACAAGAGAATTGACTCCGAAGTCATCGGCTAGTTCTCCCCATATGTCTTCATTACTGTAATCAGTTCCTATCCTGTCCTTAATTAAGTCTATCGGGCACAGCAGCTCTGCCGCAAAAGCCCTCTGAGTCTTCTGC
>CAVJEZ010000198.1:0-3952 GCA_963648625.1 Odoribacter splanchnicus | reverse complement strand
ATGACTGCTCCCTGACAACCTTTTTGCAGGAGCGCTCTGTCAGGGTATGCCTCTGTCCCGGGGCCCTTTTGCGGACCAATGCCGCGCACCATAAGTTTTCTGTCTGGACTGCCTGGCTTGAGAGGCAGATCCTCTTTTTGAAGTTCTGCGTGCCCCTGCAGTGGATGCTGCTTGGGGCAGTCATTGTCCTTATGGCATTTGTGCCTGCCTGTGCCCTGGCATTTTTGCTTGGCGGGCTTGCCGGCCTTCTTAAGGGAAGCTGGCTTGTCCTTGCCTGCATTTATCTTGCAGCCACAGGCACGGCCTTGTCCTGCCTGCGCCCCTTGATGCCCCACCACATTCCCCTTGTCCGGCTTATGTGCGCCTTTTTCCTCATGCTTGGCATGGCTTTTGTGACTTTCCTGAAGACCATATCTGCCAGGGGCATACTATGGCACGGCATATGGTATGCAGTGGGGCGTGCCGGAAAAGTGACGGCAATTGTGCGGAAATAGCCTTTTGACAGGCTGTCCTCTGATGGCATAAAGACAATACAAAGCGGAATACCTGTTCCGCCCATGTGACAGAACAAAAGGACGCCGGCACCCAGAGACTGCCGGCGGAACATGGGGCAGCACCCGAACCATGATATCCTACTCCGACTTAGTACGTGTTTCCCTGCGCCAGGTTACGCGGCAGAAAAGCTATGGCGTTATTATTTCCATTGCCCTTGGCATTACCGCCTTTATTACCCTGGCCGTGCTCGGCCAGGAAATACGCTACAAGGTTGGCCAGGACATGGTTCTCATGGGCGGCGTCAATGTTGTCAACGTCACAATGGAGGACAGGCAGTTCCCCGGGCAGCCTGTCCGTGAATTCTACCCTGACAGCATTGATGCCATATCGAGGCTGCCAGGCGTGGAACTTGTGAGCCGCAATCTCCGCAACGGCAAATATTTTAACCTTAAGGCGGGCGAACGTACCCTTGGTACATATATGTACGGTGTCGATGCCCTCTTTATCCAGTGTTTTTCGGCAGAACTGGTGGCCGGCGAGGCCCTGAGCCAGAATGACATAGACAGGCACCGGCGTGTCTGCATGGTGGGCCGCGATCTGGCAAATGACCTTTTTGGATCGCCCAAGGATGCACTGGGCAAGCTGCTCTTTCTTGGCCAGGATGTCCTTGAGGTAAAAGGCGTTATTGCCGGCGTCATGCTGGGCGACTGGGCAAAGGGCGGATTTGTTCCCTATACAACCATGTGCGACAGAAAATGGGGCGATGCCAAAATCACCAGGCTGTTTGTCCGTGCCATCGGCTGGGAAGACATAGCAAGGCTGGCAACGCAGATACCGCAAGTTGTGCAGTCCTGCCAGAATGCCCCGTATGTAAAGGTCCATACCAGGGATGACCAGATATCGCGTCTGCAGGTGACCTTTATGTGGGTTGAGACGCTTTTGTGGCTGGGCATTGTTGCCTCCCTCATGCTGGGCGGCTTCGGCATCTGGTACGGAACGTTTGCTGCCGTGCGTGCCAGGACGCGCGAGGTCGGCCTGAAGAAGGCCATGGGCGGATCGGATCGCGACATCATGGCACAGTTTTTGTGCGAGGCTTTGTGCAAGTCCGTGGCCGGCGGCCTGCTGGGCATTGTCCTGGGCCTGACAGCAGTCTTTGGCGGCGTCTGGGCCCTTGGCACCAATATCCCCGTACTGCTGCTGGGTGCCAGCTGTCTTGGCTCTATTGTTTTCTCCGCAGCCATCGGTATTGCCGGCGGCATCTATCCTGCTCTCCAGGCCAGCCGTATGGACGTGGTGACGGCTCTGCGTTTTGAATAAGGACTGTTTTTATGGCACCAGTTATTGTCGCCCGTGATCTTCGTAAGCGCTATGCCGGCTTTGCGCCGGTTTTGCGCGGAGTCAACCTTGAGGTGGAGCCAGGCGAGCTTGTCGCCATCATGGGGCCTTCAGGCTGCGGCAAGTCAACCATGCTGCATGTGCTGGGCCTGCTGCATGCGCCTGACTCAGGCACTGTCGAAATTCTGGGCAGGGATGTGCTGAGCTTTAACAGGGAAGAAACGTCTGCCTTCAGGCGTGACAACCTGGGGTTCATCATGCAGCAGAGCAATCTCTTTGACCACAGCACGGTCTTTGAGAATGTCGAGTTCCCGCTCATATACAAGGAAGTCCCGGATTCGCAGCGCTGGCCGCGTGTCATCTATGCCCTGGAACTGGTACGCCTGTCCTCCCGCGTCCATTATGCCAGCAACCGCCTTTCAGGCGGCGAGCAGCAGCGCGTGGCCATTGCCCGTGCCATGGTCAACAACCCGCGCATCCTGATGGCCGACGAACCGACCGGTGCCCTGGACCAGAATACCAGCCGCCTGATTATGGAGAATTTCCGCAAGCTCTGCCATTCTGGCGGCGTGGCCCTTGTCATGGTGACGCACGATGCCAAGATGGCAGAATTCTGCGACTCGGTCTATACGCTGGAAGAGGGCGTGCTTGTCTGCCAGCGGCGCCAGATACCGGAAGTCAGCAGGACAGAGGGCGTGGATTTGCTGAGCGGGCCTGAGATCCGCCTGCATACTGCCATGGTGGCGGACAATTTCCTGATTCCTGAGGGAGTGGGCCAGAGAACGTCGGCCCATCTTCTGCAGCAGAAAGGACTTCTGACGCATGTGGCAACCTTAAGCGGCGGAACGCTGCTCGGCAGGGAGATGGAATCCTATTCACTGCCCATGCCGGTGTGCCATATGGGCGGCATCAGGGCCACCAGTGTCATGAAGGCATGGCTTTGCGGAGCCGGCGCCCCTAAAAAGGAATATGCGCAGGATGCCTCGGCATTAAAGGCCATACTGCAGGGCGCATGCTCTGTACGCTGGGCCAGGGCACAGAGCTGCGAGCTTGCAGCCTGGGCGGCCAGCGAAGGGGTCCAGTGCCTCTATGCCTCTGCCGGAAGGCAGGCTCCGGCTGTGTGCTGGCTTGCCTCAAAGGCAAGCGGCATACCCTACTGCCTTGAAGTACGGAATACGGATCCGTGGCTGACAAAGCTCGACAAGCCGGCAGTTATTGCCGGCCTCACCGTGCTCGCCAGGGATGCCCTTTTTGTCCGCTGTGCCTCGGAATCAGTGCATCAGGCCCTCTTGAACGCCCTGCCTGCCGAATATGCGTCAAAACTCCGCTTTATTCCTGATCCTGTCACCCTGATGCCCATGGATGAGGAAGTTTCCATCTGCCAGGTGCATGAGGCCAGCAAGCTGCCGCATATCCTTGCCTGCGGCACATTGGAGCCCAGAAAAGGCTATGACGTGCTTTTGAAGGCCCTGGCAAGGCTTGTCGGGATGGGCAGGGAATTCCGCTGCACCATTGCCGGAACAGGACCGGCTGCCAAGGCTTTGAAATCACAGGCCAGATCGCTTGGGCTTCAGAATTCTGTGACATTTACGGGCTTTGTGCCCCATGCCAACATGAATTCGCTCTATATGGATGCTGACGTTTTTGTGGCGCCTGGCGTGGTCCGCCAGGGCGAAGCTTCTGACGGCATTCCCTCTGCCCTGGCCGAGGCCATGGCCTTTTTCCTGCCTGTGGTGGCCAGCGACCTGGCTGACCAGAAGTGGCTTGTGGGCGGGGCCGGCACTATAGTTGCTGCCGGTGATGATGCGGCACTGGCCGATGCCATCGAACCCATGCTCGATATGGAAAATGAGGCAATGCAGAGGCGCACTGAATTGGGACAGAAGACCCATGACCGTGTCCTTTCCATGCTGGGACCTGTGGGTGATTCCTTTGAAGAGCTGTTCAGGCCTCTTTTGTAGCAGGTACACATCCGTGCATGTTTTTAGGGAGGATGCGTTTTTTCTGTGGCTGAAGCTGTGGAAGTTTTTCGCATAATTTGATGAGCGCATACGAAGATTTATGCTCTGCCATGAAGCAGAGCCCGTCCACATGGCTTGTTACCGGCTGTGCCGGATTTATC